>NZ_JAIUJZ010000076.1:0-18257 GCF_020176775.1 Saccharopolyspora sp. 6M | reverse complement strand
GGGGCGGCCGGGTGGGTGCCGAAGGAGTGCGGGGTGGACGAGCTGACCACCGTGCTGCGCGGCGTGTGCCGCGGCCACGCCTGGTACCCGCCGGAACTGCTCGGGGAGGTCCTGCGCGGGCTGCGGGCCGACGTGGTGCGCGCCGCCCGCAGGGACGGTCCGCTGGACGTGCTCAGCGACCGGGAGCTGGACGTGCTGCGCGGCATGGTCGAGGGCAAGCGCGGCAGCCGCATCGCCGCGGAGCTGCGGATCTCCGCCGAGACGGTGCGCACCCACACCCGCAGCATCCTCGCGAAGCTGCGGGTGCACTCCCAGCTGGAGGCCGTGAGCGTGGCCGCCGCGGCGGGGCTGCGCGCTCCCGGGCAACCGGGCGCTCCCGGGCAGCCGGACGTCTCCGGGCAGCCGCGCGCTCCCGGGCGACCGAACACCTCCGGATCGCTGGACGTTCCCGGGCAGCTCGCAGCTTCCGGGCCACCGAGCACGTCGGGACCACCGGGCGCCGCCGGAGCGTCCGGCGAACCGCGCGCCCCCGGCGAGATCGGCACGATCGACCGGCCCTCCCCGCCGGACCGGCGATGAACCGCCCGCCGCGCGTCGCCACCGTGATCACCCGGCTCGAAGGCGGGGCGGGGGCGATGGCGCTGCGCGGCGCGCTCGCGCTGGACCGGCGCGAGTTCGACGTCACCGTCATCACCGGCAGCGGCGGCCGGTTGCTGCGGGACGCCGCGGCGGCGGGCGCCGCCTGCGTCCTCGAACCGTCGCTGCGCGCCCCGATCGCCCCCGCCGACGACCTGCGCGCGCTGCTGCGGCTGACGGCGCTGCTGCGGCGCGGTTCCTTCGACGTGGTGCACACCCACTGCGCCAAGGCCGGCGCGCTCGGCCGGGTCGCCGCGGTCCGCGCCGGGATGCGGCGGATCGTGCACTCCTACCACGGCTTCCCGTTCCACGAGTTCCAGCGCGCCCCGCGGCGGCGGACCTACCTGGCGGTGGAGCGCGCGCTGGGGCGGGTCACCGACGTGGCGCTGTGCGTCGGGACCGGGGTCGCGGTGGAAGCGGTGCGGCGCGGGCTGATCGCCCCGGACCGGGTCCGCACCACCGGGGTCGCGGTGCCACCGGTGCCCGTCGACCCGAAGCGGGCGCGCCGCGAGCTGGGGCTGCCCGCCGCGGCGGTCGTCGTCGGCGCCGTCGGCAGACTCGTCTACCAGAAGGCCCCGGAGGACTGGGTGGCCGCGTTGGCGGCGCTGCGGCGCCCGGACGTGACCGGGGTGTGGATCGGCGACGGGGAGCGGGCCGCGCGGGTGCGGGCGGCCGCGGCGCGGCTCGGGGCGCGCGTGGTGCTGGCCGGGGACCGCGCGGACGCGCCGGAGCTGGTGCCCGCGTTCGACGTGTTCGTCCAGCCCAGCCGCTACGAGGGGCTGCCGCTGGCGGTGGTGGAGGCGATGAGCGCGGGCGTGCCGGTGGTGGCCACCGCGGTGAACGCGATCGGCGACGTCGTGGTGCCCGGGGTGACGGGCCTGCTGGTTCCCCCGGCCCGCCCGGACCTGCTGGCCTCCGCGGTGTCCCGGCTGCTGGCCGACCCGGAACTGGCCGCCGGGCTCGCCACCGCCGCGCGGCAGCGGGTGCTCGGCGCGCACACCGCGGCGGCCCTGGCCGCCGACCTCGCCGCCGCCTACCGCGGCGAGCCGGTGACCGCCGCCGCGACCGGGTCGGACCGGTTCGGCGGGCCGGTGGAGCCGCCGCGCCACATCCGTGACCTGCGGTGACGGTCATCCCCTGAAGGTATGAGACTGCAACGAGCGGGCAGTGCCGACGCGAAGTCCGGGTAGCGCGGCCCGCCGGCCGCGGCGTCTCGGAGCGGAGGGGAGCGGTGGTGCGAACCGGATCCTTGCCCGCGCCTGCACCGCCCGGAGCGGACCGGTGGCTGCGCGGCTTGCTGCACGACCTGGGGCACGGCCTGGCGGCCGCGTCCTACTTGACCGAGGGCATGCGCTCGGAAGCGGAACTGCCCGCGCAGGCCCGCGACCGGTTGGAGCTGGTGCACCAGGAGCTGGTGCGCCTGCTGGAGCTGGTCTCGGCGGGCGGCGCCCCGGGCGAACCGGTGGCGGTGGAACTGCGCGGGCTGCTCGGCGGGCTCGCCGCGTCCCGCGCGGGAGCCGGTGCGCCGACGCTGCTGGTGCACCCGGGCGCCCCGGTGCACGTGCGCGCCGACCCGGCGGCGGTGTGGCGGATGCTGGCGAACCTGCTGGACAACGCGGCGCGCGCGGCGGGGGGGGGGGGGGGGGGGGGGGGGGGGGGCCCCCCCCCCCCCCCCCCGGCCGGGGGGGGGGGGGGGGGCCGCCGGGGGCCCCCCCGCCGCCCCCCCGCGGCGCGGGGGGGGGCCCGGGGGGGGGGGGGGCGCGGGGGCCCCCCCCCCCCCCGGGGCGGGGCGGTGACGGCGGAGGTCGTCGACGACGGCCCCGGTCTCGGCCGCGCACCCGCCGCGGGCAGCGGGCTCGGCCTGGGCATCGTGACCGCGCTGGCGCAGTCCTGCGGTGCGCGGCTGCACCTGGATCCGGCGCCGCGGCGGGGGACGCGGGCTCGGCTGGTGTTCCCGGCGGCGTGAGGCTCGCACGGGGCGACGATGGGGGAGAGCGATGGGGGACGGTTCGACGCGGGTGCTGCTCGGCGACGACCACGCGATCTTCGTGGACGCGCTGGTCTCGGCGCTGTCCGCACGCGGGTTCCCGGTGGTCGGCACCGCGGGTTCGATCGCGGCCACGGTCGCCGCGGTGCGCAGGCTGGCCCCGGACATCTGCTTGCTGGACCGGTTCTTCGGCGACGGGGACGGGGTGGCGCGGCTCGCGGAGGTGCGAGCCGCCGGGCCGGCCACGAAGGTCGTGGTGCTCACCGCCGACGGGGACGCTCGCGGAGTGCGCGGCGCGCTGGCGGTGGGCGCGGCGGGGTACGTGAACAAGATGTGCGGGCTGTCGAACCTGCTGGACGCGCTCACCGCGGTCGCGGCGGGGGAGACCGTCGTGGCGCTGGCCGCGTCCCGCGTCCCCGCCCAGCAGCAGCGCGGCGGTGCGGCCGACGCGCGGCGGCTCGCCTCCTACCTGACCGCCCGCGAACGCGAGTGCCTCGGCATGCTCACCGAGGGGGCGCAGACGGCGACGATGGCGAAGTCGCTGGGGGTGTCCCCGGCGACGGTGCGCACCCACGTGCAGGCGGTGCTCACCAAGCTCGGCGTGCACTCCCGCCTCGAAGCCGCCTCCCTCGCCCTCCGCCACGACCTGATCGCCGCACCGCAGCGCTGCGTCAAGTGAGGCCGGTGGACCGGCCCGTTCGACCGGCCCGCTCGACCGGCGCAGCGGGACGAACGGGCCGGGTCGCGGCGGGTCAGGGCAGGACGGCTTCGATGAGGTGCGGTCCGGGTTCGGCGGTGGCGCGGCGCAGGGCGGTGCGGAGCTCCTCGCCGGTGGTGGCGCGCACGGCGGGGACGCCGAAGCCGGTGGCCAGCGCGACCCAGTCGGCGCCGGGATCGGCGAGGCTGGTCATGCCGGTCGCCGCGGGCCCCGGACGGCGCACCCCGGCGCGGCCGAGCTCGGCCTCCAGGATGCGGTACCGGGAGTTCGCGCAGATCACGGTCGTCACGTCGAGCCCTTCCCTGGCCTGCGTCCACAACCCCTGCAGCGTGTAGGCGGCGCTGCCGTCGGCCTGCAAGGTGACGACCGGCCGGTCGGGGGCGGCGAGCGCGGCGCCGGTGGCGACCGGGATGCCCATGCCGATCGCCCCGCCGGTCAGCGCGAGCTCGGTGTGTGCGGGCGCGGCACCGGCGACCGCCGGGTAGGCCGCGGCGGCGGTGACGCCCTCGTTGACGATGATCGCCCCGTCGGGCTGTTCGAGCGCGATGGCGCTGGCGACGGCCTTCGCGTGCAGCTCGCCCTCCGGCGGGCGCAGCACCGGCTGCTCGCGGGCGGGAGGTTCCGCGTCGGCCCCGGCCGCCTCGGCGAGCGCGGCCAGCGCGCCGACGGCGTCCTCGTCGAGGTCGGCGAGGGTGTGCACCTGGACGTGCTCGGGCACCGGAACGCTCGGCTGGCCCTGGTAGCCGAAGAACGACACCGGGACGCCGGTGCCGACGAGCACCAGGTGGGTGTGCTCGGCGAGCGCGGCGAGCGTGTCCTCCGGGAAGTACGGCAGCGAGCGGACGGTGGGCACGCCGGGGCCGCGTTCCAGGCGCGCCGGGTTCCGCTCGGCGAACACCCGCCCGCCGGTGGCGGCGGCGATCCGCGCGCCCTGCTGCAGCCCCTCCGCGCCCAGCGCCTCCCCGCCGAGCAACAGCACCGGGCGGCCCGGCCCGGCGAGCAGCTTCGCGATCCCCGCGACCCGCTGCTCGTCCACAGTGGATCGATCCGGTTCCGCCGGGATCGCGGGGACTTCGCCGCCATCGGTCCACATGTGGTCGGCGGCGGCGATCAGCGTCGCGGGCATCCGCTCGCGCAGCGCGGCCTGCCGGACTTCGAGGAATTCGCCCGCGGCAGCCGCGGTGCTCGTCGTGCGGAGCACCCGGCACGACACCGGCCGCGCCAGCGAATCGATGTCGGCGGCGAGCGGCGCGTCCGCGGCCTGGTGCCAGGTGGCGTGCTCGCCGATCACGTTGAGCACCGGCGTGCGGGCGCGTCGCGCGTTGTGCAGGTTCGCGATCCCGTTGGCGAAGCCCGGACCCAGGTGCAGCAGCGTCATCGCCGGTCGCCCGGTGATCCGCGCGTAGCCGTCGGCGGCGCCGGTCACCACGCCCTCCGCGAGGCCGAGCACCGTTCGGATGCCGCCGACCGAGTCGAACGCCTCCACCAGCGGAAGTTCCGTCGTGCCCGGGTTCGCGAAGCACGTCGTCACGCCCGCCTCGCGGGCCGCGGTGAGCAGGCTCTCCGCACCGTTCACACCCGTTCCCCTCTCCACTCGGTTCCCAGGTCATGCTGCAACCGGCCAGCCTCGCGGACAACCACTGACTCCGACTTCGCGTCATCTGTTGCGTGGTGCTCGGGTGGCGGAACCTCAGCGGCCCCCTCGCTGCGGATCGTTCTCACAGGTGGCTCCGCCACATGCGACAACGCTGTCCTCGCGAGGGAACCGCTGAGAACCCGCGGGTGGTCCGGTTGCGTGCGTGGTCGCTGCTCATCGGCTTCGCCGCTGACAAGACACCGCCACGACCCGCAGGGCCGGTTCGGAGGCGTGGCGGTGGCCGCACTGCGCAACACGAGTCGAGGGGCGACCAGTAAAGTGTTCGCGGGACGTTGACGACGTGGTGGCAGGCGAATGCGGAACGTGAGACTGGGGCGGCGGAGCCTGCTGTCCTTGATGGGTGCGACGGCGGTCGGTGCGACCGCGGCGGCGTGCGGGCGCTCGAACCCGGGGGTCGCCACGGCCGAGGCGCCGCTGCGCAGACCGATGCCCCGGACCCCGGCGGCGACCGGGCCGGTGCTCCGGGTCGACACCGAGCGGTCCTACTACCGGGACGGGGACGTGCAGCTCATGTTCGCGTTCCCGAACGGGCTGGAGGCCACCGAGAACCTGCCGATCGTGCTGTACCTGCACGGCAGGGATGGGATGAGCCCCACCCCGATCCCGTACGAGACGCTGAGCAAGCTCGAAACCGAGTACGCCGGCGGCGCCATCCCGCCGTTCGGCCTGCTGGCGGTGGACGGCGGCTTCAACTCGTACTGGAACGACGGCTCCGCCAACGGCGACCTGCTCAGCATGCTGCTGGAAGAGGTCCCGGCCTGGCTGCGGTCCCGCCACCTCGGCGACCGCGACGGGCTGCCGTTCGCCGTCGCCGGAATATCGACCGGCGGCTTCGGCGCGCTGAACTACGCGGCCGAACGCACCCAGGTGGGCCTGCCCGTGGAGGCCGCGGCGCTGCTGGCACCCGCGCTGCCCGTGACCTGGGAGCTGATGAACGAGAAGGGCGTGTTCGCCACCGAGCAGGAGTGGCACGAGCACGACCCGCTGCGCCACACCGACCGGCTCGGCGACGTCCCGCTCGGCCTCTGGGTCGGCGACGTCGACGTGTACCGGGAAGGCGCCGAGCAGCTGGCCGCGGAGCACCCGAACACGCCGGTGATGTCGGTGCTGCCCGGCGGGCACGACGGATCGGTGTTCGACGCGGTCGGCTCGGAGATGCTGCGGTTCCTCGCGACCGGGGTGTCCGCGGAGGGCTGACCGGAGAGCGGGGCCGCGGGTGGTCAACCCGCCCTCCGGGCCCCGCTCACGCCTCCTGGTGGGCGATGAGGTGTTCCAGGACGAACCGGGTCAACTCCTCCGGTGCCTGTTCCGGGACCCAGTGCGAGACGTCCTCGACCATCTCGAACCGGTAGTCGCCGTCGACGTGGTCGCCGGTGGCCAGCGCCGCCGTGGAGCCGAGCGCGGCGTCCTCGGTGCTCCACACGTACAGCGTAGGCACCTGGATCCGCCCGATGGGCCCGGCGAACTTCGCCGCGCGGTACCAGTTCAGCGCGGCGTCCAGCGCGCCCGGTTCGGTGAAGCGCTGCACGTACTCCTCGACGTGCGGCTCCGGGATCTTGTACTCGTAGATCCGGCGCAACCGCCGCGCGCCGTCCTCCAGCAGCTGCTTGTCGGAGCCGGAGCGGCGGAACACCTGCATGTACTCGGAGCGTCGCTGCTGGTCCTCGTCCTCGCGCAGCGCGCGGGCGAACGCGTCCAGGTGCGGCACGGACACCGCGGTGAGCGTCGTGATCCGCTCCGGGTGGGCCGCGGCGACCGACCAGGCCACCGCCGCACCCCAGTCGTGCCCGACCACGTCGAACCGGTCCCAGCCGAGCCGGTTGGCGATGGCGAGCACGTCGCCGACCAGCGCCTCCATCCGGTACTCGAAGACCTCCGCCGGGCGCACTCCAGGGGAGTAACCGCGCTGGTCGGGCGCCACGGCGTGGCAGCCCGCGCCGCCGAGCACGGCGAGCTGCTCCCGCCACTCGATGGCGGCCTGCGGGAACCCGTGCAGCAGCAGGACGGGGCGGTCGCCTTCGGCGCCGGCGCTGAGCGCGTCGAAGGTGCCCGCCGGGGTGGGGATCTGGATGTAGTCGGCCACGACTGCACTGTAGGACTTCGGCCGTCGCCCCGGTCCGCGCGGTGGCGGGCGGTGCCACCGCGCGGGCGGGCGGCGGACTACTCCTCGATGCGGTAGCCCCAGCTGCCGCGGTGTTCCTGCCCGGGACGCAGCACGATCAATCCGTCACCGGTGACGAAAGCGTTGGGGGCGCACGTCATCGGCTCCACGGTGATGCCGGAGCGCGCGGGCCGGTCGGTCTCCGGCGAGTCGTCGGTGTAGACCTGCAGGTAGCCGTGCGTGCGGTCCACCCACAGCGCCACCTCGCTCCCATCCGACCGTCCGAACCGGACGGTCGCGGTGCCCTCGGCGTCCCGGGCCAGGTCGGTGAACGCGGTGTCCATCACCGTCGACCCGATCGGCCGCGCCGCGCGGAAGTCGAACTCGCCGCCCGCCACCGGGGAGGTGCCGGTGGGCAGCAGCCGGTCGTCCACCTCGTAGTAGGTGTCCGCGGGCAGCTCCAGCACGAGGTCGTCGAGGGGGCCGGTGCCCGCCGCCAGGTAGGTGTGGTTCGCCGTGGCGAACGGGGCGTCGCCGGAGCCGATGTTGCGCGCGGACAGCGTGCTGCGGAACCCGCCGCGCTCCAAGGCGAACTCGATGCGGAACGCCAGCTGGAACGGGTAGCCGTAGTGCGGCGGCAGCACGTGCTCCAGCACCACGCGGTCCCGCCGGTGCTCCACCGGACTCCACTCGGTGAAGCCCATCAGGCCGTGCAGCGCGCAGTCGCGTTCCGGCTCGTTGATCGGCACCTGCAACCGCTCGCCGCCGAACTCGTAGCTGCCGCCGTCGATGCGGTTCGCCCACGGCAGCAGCGTCTTGCCCTGCCAGCCCTCGCCGAGCTCGTCGGCGCCGTGGGTCAGCAGCATCTCGGTCCCGTCGACCTGCCAGGACAGCATCGTCGCCGCCACGCCCGCGACCACGGCGGTGTGCCGCCCGGAGCGCAGCTCGTAGAGCCTGCCGTGCATCGACCTCCCGGCACCGGCCGGGGGGTCCGCCGCGGCGCGCCCGGCACCGGGCAGCGCCCCGGCCGCGGCGGTCAGCCCGGCCGCGCCGGCCGCGGCGAGCGCGGCACCGCCCAACGATCGCCTGCTCCACCTGGTGGGGGAACCGTGCTCCTGGGACATCGTCGTCCTCCTCGTCGCGGGAATCCGTTGCTGCGGTGGAAAGAACGCCCCGGCCGGTAGTGGGTCCGGCGGGGGCGTCGCTCACGGGGTGGCCGGGTCGACCACGCCCCGACCGATCACGGGGTGCCCGCGTCGATCACGGCCCGGTTCGCGGCGCGCACCGCCTCCAGGTCCGGCTTCAGGATCTGCCGGTCGTAGGTGAAGAAGCCGTTCACCTCGTTCTCCACGTCGGTGGTCTGCGTGTAGACCGACGCCGACAGCCCCTTCTCACCGATGATGCGCACCAGGTCGTCGTGCACCTCCTGGTAGCGGCGGGTCAGGTCCGCGCGGGTGTCGACGATCTCGTAGGACGAGGGCTCACCGGGCCACAGGTGGCCGTCCTCGACGAGACCCAGCCCGCCGTACTCGCCGTCCACCGAGGCGCGGTCTCCGGTCACGTCCGGCGCGCCGGGGCCGACGTAGGTGTGGTCGTCGTAGATGTGCCCGGCACCGGTGTCCGGCAGCGAGTCGCAGCAGTTCACGCCGCTGGCCGCGTTCACCAGCCGGGTCGGGTCCTGCGCTTCGACCTGCTCGGCGACGCGAGCGGTGTCGAACTCGCCCCAGCCTTCGTTGAACGGCACCCACGTGACGATGGACGGCGAGTTGTGCAGCTGGTCGACGATGTCGGCGGCCTCGGCCTCGAAGTTCGCCTTCGCTTCGTCGCCGGGGGTCTGCCCGTTGACCAGCGCGGGGATGTCCTGCCACACCAGCAGGCCCAGCTGGTCGGCGTGGTAGTACCAGCGGGCGGGCTCCACCTTGATGTGCTTGCGCACCATGTTGAAGCCGAGTTCCTTGGTCTGCTCCAGGTCGAAGCGCAGGGCCTCGTCGGTCGGCGCGGTGAAGATGCCGTCCGGCCAGTAGCCCTGGTCCAGCGGGCCGTGCTGGAACAGGATCTTCCCGTTCAGCGCGAGCCGCGGCCTGCCCTGCTCGTCGTCGACGAGCCCGATGGAGCGCATCCCGGCGTAGCTGCCGACCTCGTCGACGGGCTGCCCGTCCTCGCCGAGCAGCCGCACCGCCACGTCGTAGAGGTACGGGTCGTCCGGCGACCACAGGTGCGGATCCGGCACTTCCAGGCGCACGTCCTGGCCGGCCTCACCGGTGGCGGTGGCGACCTCCGCGCCGCCGTCCCGCTCGCTGAGCACGACTTCGACCCGGCCGCCCCGCGAACCGTCCGCGCGCACGGCGAGGCTGCTCGACGCCAGGTCCGGGGTGATCTCGAGGTCGGTGATGTGCGCGTCGGCGACCGGCTCCATCCACACCGTCTGCCAGATGCCGGAGGCGCCGGTGTAGAAGATGCCGCTGGGGTCGTTGCGCTGCTTGCCGACCGGGAACGGGGAATCCTCGTTGCGGTCCTCGACCGCGACGGTCAGCTGCTGCGGGCCCTCGCCGGTGAGCGCGTCGGTGACGTCGGCGCTGAACTCGGTGAAGCCGCCCTGGTGGGTGGCGACCTCCTGGCCGTTGACGCTGACGGTCGCCTGCTGGTCCACGGCGCCGAAGTGCAGCAGCACCCGCTGCCCGGACCAGTCCGCGGGCACCTCGAACTCGCGCTGGTACAGCAGGTGATCGTCGTGGCGCTGGATCCCGGACAGGCCGGACTCCGGCGGGTAGGGCACCAGGATCTGCTCGTCGGTCTCGGCGGGCGGGGAGTCGGATCCGGCGAAGTCCCACAGCCCGTTGAGGTTCTGCCAGCGTTCGCGCGTGAGCTGTGGGCGCGGGTAGTCGGGCAGGGCGTTGTCCGGGCCGACCTGGTCGGTCCACGGGGTCGCCAGCGGCGGGTCCTTCGGTTCCCATGCGGCGGGTTCGGCCAGAGCGGGCATGCCGGTCACGGTAGCGAGCATGGCGGCGCCGATCAGAGCGCCGACGCGGAATCGGACTAGTGGTCGGCGGGTCAACGCGCGGCGGTGCACGTGGCCTCCTGGTGGATTCGAGCCGGTGGGGGAGGGGACGGGTCGAGTCGGCTCGCGCCGATCGGTGCAGCCCCCAGGCGCCGCGGCTCGCGCTCGCGCCCCCGGAGACGGTGAAAAAGGACGAAAGCGAAGCCACAACAAGCAACAAGAATGACCATGACCACACGTGAAGTCAACGGCACCACCCGAATGCCCGCGCATCGGACCAACGCCATGGATCTGATCGGGTGTGCCGGTTAAGTTGGTCCGGCGCGCGGGCGATCGTCCGAACGGGACGGTCGGCGGCCGCGCGGCACGTGCACCCGGTGGCCGAGGAGGACGCGGACGTGACCGAGCAGACCGATGCGGGCGCGGTGGCGGCGGGACCCGGTGGCGTCGAGTTCCTCGCTGCCCGGGACCTGCTGCTGAACACGCGCGAGGACTACGCCGCCGCCAGGGACGCGTTCCGCTGGCCGCGTCCCGCCGAGTTCAACTGGGCGCTGGACTGGTTCGACACCATCGCCGGGCGCCAGGACCGCACCGCGCTGTGGATCGTCGAATCCGACGGCTCCGAGCGGAAGTTCTCCTTCGGCGAGCTGTCCCGCCGCTCGAACCAGGTCGCGAACTGGCTGCGCGGGCTCGGCGTGGCCCGCGGCGACCGGCTGATCCTCATGCTCGGCAACCAGGTCGAGCTGTGGGAGACCATCCTCGCCGCGATGAAGCTCGGCGCGGTGATCATCCCGGCGACGCCGCTGCTGGGGCCCGCGGACCTGCGCGACCGCGTCGACCGCGGCGCCGCGAAGCACGTGGTGACGACCTCCGCTCACGCGCCGAAGTTCGCCGACGTGCCCGGGGACTACACCCGGATCGCGGTCGGCGGCGCCGACGGCTGGCACGCCTACGCCGACAGCGCGGCGGCCGCGGAGACCTTCGAACCGGACGGACCGACCTCGGCGGCGGACCCGCTGCTGCTGTACTTCACCTCCGGCACCACCGCGAAGCCGAAGCTGGTCGAGCACACCCACGTCTCCTACCCGGTCGGGCACCTGTCCACGATGTACTGGATCGGGCTGGAACCGGGCGACGTGCACCTGAACATCTCCTCGCCGGGCTGGGCGAAGCACGCGTGGAGCAACGTGTTCGCGCCGTGGAACGCCGAAGCGACGGTGTTCATCCACAACTACGAGCGCTTCGACGCGACCGCCCTGCTCGGCGAGATGCAGCGCTGCGGCGTGACCAGCTTCTGCGCCCCGCCGACGGTGTGGCGGATGCTCATCCAGGCCGACCTGAGCGCGCTGCGCACCCCGCCGCGCAAGGTGCTGGGCGCGGGCGAGCCGCTGAACCCGGAGGTGATCGAGCAGGTCCGCCGCGCCTGGGGCGTGACCATCCGGGACGGCTTCGGCCAGACCGAGACCAGCGTGCAGGTCGCCAACACGCCCGGCCAGGAGCTCAAGCCCGGCTCGATGGGGCGGGCGCTGCCCGGCTTCGAGGTGGCGCTGATCGATCCCGCGACCGGTGCGGAGGCCGAGGAGGGCGAGATCTGCCTGCGGCTGGACCCGCGCCCGGTCGGCCTGATGACCGGCTACGCCGACGATGCCGAGCGCAACGCCGAGGTGCTGCGCGGCGGCTACTACCACACCGGGGACGTGGGTTCGCGGGACGCGGACGGCTACATCACCTACGTGGGCCGCACCGACGACGTGTTCAAGGCATCGGACTACCGGATCTCGCCGTTCGAGCTGGAGAGCGTGCTGCTGGAGCACGAGGCGGTCGCCGAGGCCGCGGTGGTGCCGTCCCCGGACCCGATCCGGTTGGCGGTGCCGAAGGCGTACGTGGTGCTCGCCGCGGGCTGGGAGCCGGGGGAGGCCACGGCGCTGGCGATCCTGCGCTTCGCCCGCGAGCACCTCGCCCCGTACAAGCGGATTCGCCGCCTGGAGTTCACCGAGCTGCCGAAGACGATCTCCGGCAAGATCCGCCGCGTCGAGCTGCGCACCCGCGAGGAGGAGATCCACGCGGAGCCGTCCCCCGCGGGCGAGTACCGCGAGGAGGACTTCCCGGACCTCAAGTCCTGATCGCGTCGGTTCCCGCGCCGGGCGGTGCCGTTCGGCCGTCCGGCGCGACGACGTTCCTGCGCCGTCGACCCGCGCCCGCCGGCGGGTCCGGGCGGCACGGGGTGCGTTCGGCGGCCGTCCCGGTGCTCCGGGCGGTCCCGGTGACGCAGCACCATGGTCCAATCCGGTCTGGTTAGGGTAACCTAACACTCGATCCCGGGGGTGGGATCGTGCCGATGACCGGGGAGGCGACGTGGACGGTCGCGACATCACCGAGGCGGATCCGGACGTGGTGAGCTCCGAGGAGCAGCTGCGCGAGATCATCGCCGAACCGCACCGGGCCATCGCCGAGAAGGCGATCGACCACGTGGACGAGCAGTCCGCGCTGTTCCTGCGCGCCTCCCCGTTCTTCGTGCTGGCCACCACGTGCCCGGACGGTTCGATGGACGTCTCACCGCGCGGCGACGCGCCCGGCGGGGTGCTGGTGGCCGAGGAGGGCCGGGCGCTGGTGTTCGCCGACCGCAAGGGCAACCGGCGGCTGGACAGCCTGCGCAACGTCCTGCGGCACCCGCAGGTGGGCATGCTGTTCTTCGTCCCCGGCTCGAACGACACGTTGCGGGTCAACGGCACCGCCACCGTCCTGCGCGGTGGGCCGCACCTCGACGAGCTGGCGGTGGACGGCAAGCGCCCGGACCTGGCGATCCGGGTGCGGGTCGACGAGCTGTACCTGCACTGCGCGAAGGCGTTCCTGCGGTCCTCGCTGTGGGACCCGGCGAGCTGGCCGGAACCCGGCACGGTGCCGAGCGCGGGGCGCATCGCGAAGAGCCAGGCGGGCAGCCGGATGCCGGAGTCGGTGTTCAACGCCGCGCTCAAGCTCGACGCCCGTTTCCGGAAGTACTGACCCCTCCGCTCGCACGTCCGGCGGAGGTCGGATGGGCGCGGCGCGGGGGAGCGGAATTCGGGTGAGACTTGTCTCCGGCCGGGAGCGGCCGCCATTCGCGGGGATCAATTCAGAATTCGCCGAATTCGTGCCGATCCAGTTCGGCTCCCGGGAGCGCGGGCGGCCGGTGCGGTCCGCCGGCGCGGGGGCGCTCCGCGGTCCCCGGGGCTGGACGCGCGTGTGCGCTGCGACGATGGTCCGATCGGTGGAGCAGGTCGGCGGCCGGGCCGGGCAGGCGGACTCAGCGGAAAATCCCGGAAAAACCTCGTCGGGGGCTGGCGCATCGGCCGTGGGCATCGTAACATCCCTAGCTCCCCGGACCGATGTCATCGGCGCAAAAAGGGAAATCGGTACCCGCCGCGAGCCCCGTCCCCGAAGTTTTGTGGGCATTCGCGGTTGCGCTATTCGCTGTTGTCGTGGTAAGTGCTGCGTACGCGATCGTACACACATCGGCGCTGCGGTGCACTTATGCGATCGTGACATGCCGCAAAATGGGGAAGAAAAAACGCTGGTGGCAGCGCATATTTTTACCCAGGGTGACGATGCGAATCACGCTTATATCCCATTGCTGTGATCAGTGTCACATCTCTGCACGCTTGCTTCGGCAACTCATTCGAATAGTTTGGTTACTCGACGCACGGATTTCGCGTCGAGCGCCGGTCGGCAATGGAGCGGGCCGAGTGCGACGACTGGCGTAGGTGCGCGGCCTGAATTCATCGGCCGCCCACGCCGGCGCGTAGGTGTCGCCTTTATTCGAGCGGCGACCCCGCACGACCGCGAGTTGATCTCGACGAGGCGGATTCGCGCGGACTGAGTGGTGCATGAGGCGCATGACCAACGCGAGTGGTGGGAGTGAAGCATGGCCAAGAGCGTGGACGACCTGGCTCAGCACGGTGAACGCGGTGGAGCGGCCGAGGACCCGGCCGAACTGGTGGCCCGCGAGGAGCAGGTCTTCGGCGACAACCCGTTGGAAGTGCGCGAATCCGACCATTACACGCACGAGTACGTCGGCGGGTTCGTCGACAAGTGGGACGACCTGATCGACTGGAAGAAGCGCTACGAGAGCGAGGGCCGGTTCTTCATCGACCAGCTCAAGGCGCGTGGTGTCGAGTCCGTGCTGGACGTCGCCACCGGCACCGGGTTCCACTCGGTGCGGCTGCTGGAGGAGGGCTTCGAGACGGTCAGCGCCGACGGCAGCCCCCAGATGCTGGCCAAGGCGTTCAGCAACGGCCTGACCTACGGCGGGCACATCCTGCGCGTCGTGCACGCCGACTGGCGCTGGCTGAACCGCGACGTGCACGGCGAGTACGACGCCATCATCTGCCTGGGCAACTCGTTCACGCACCTGTTCTCCGAGCGCGACCGGCGCAAGGCCCTGGCCGAGTTCTACGCCATGCTCAAGCACGACGGCGTGCTGATCATCGACCAGCGCAACTACGACGCCATCCTGGACGACGGGTTCTCCAGCAAGCACACCTACTACTACGCGGGTGACGACGTCTCCGCGGAGCCCGACCACGTCGACGAGGGCCTCGCCCGGTTCAAGTACACCTTCCCGGACAAGAGCGAGTTCTTCCTCAACATGTACCCGCTGCGGAAGAACTACGTGCGGCGGCTGCTGCGCGAAGTCGGATTCCAGCGGATCGACACGTACGGCGATTTCCAGGAAACCTACGCCGATCAGGATCCGGACTTCTTCATCCACGTCGCGGAGAAGAACTACCGAACCGAGGAAGAATTGTCGGACGTGTATTCCACGGCGGTGCACACCGCCCGGGATTACTACAATTCCGAGGACGCCGACAACTTCTACTACCACGTGTGGGGCGGCAACGACATCCACGTCGGCGTCTACAACACCCCGGACGAGGACATCGACGCCGCGTCCCGGCGCACCGTGGAGCGCATGGCGAGCAAGGTCGAGATCACCCCGGAGACCCGGATCCTCGACATCGGCTCCGGCTACGGCGGTGCCGCTCGCTACCTGGCCAAGACCTACGGCTGCAAGGTGGCGTGCCTGAACCTCAGCGAGGTGGAGAACGCCCGCAACGTCCAGTTCAACGAGGCCGCGGGCCTCAGCGAGCTCATCGAGGTCAAGGACGGCTCCTTCGAGGACATCCCGTTCCAGGACAACGCCTTCGACCTGGTGTGGTCCCAGGACGCGATCCTGCACAGCGGTGACCGCGAGCGCGTGCTGGAGGAGGTGACCCGGGTGCTGAGCAAGGGCGGTTCGTTCGTGTTCACCGACCCGATGGCCGCCGACACGGCCCGCAAGCGGGACCTGGGTCCGATCCTGGATCGGCTGAACCTGGACACTATGGGTTCGCCCGGCTTCTACCGGCGCGAACTGGCCCGCCTGGGCCTCCAGACGATCGACTTCGAGGACCTCAGCTCGTACCTGCCCGTGCACTACCAGCGCGTGCTGGACGTGCTGGAGTCCCGCGAGTCCGAACTGTCCGACCGCATCGGTGAGGAATATCGCACGAAGATGAAGCGGGGCCTGCGGGCCTGGGTGGAGTCCGGCAACGCCGGAAGCCTGGCATGGGGCATCATCCACGCCCGTGCATGATCATCGATCGTGCGTGCGGTCGGCTCCGCTGGGCCGGTCGGCGGGGTGCCAGTGAGTGGACACTCATGACATCCGTGTCACGAGTGCGCAAGGATCGAAGCAGCCAAAGAAGCTGAGAGGTGAGGTTGAGCCGTGAGTGAGATCAACCGCAGGTTGTTCACCAGTGAGTCCGTGACCGAGGGGCACCCGGACAAGATCTGCGACGCGATCAGCGACTCCGTGCTGGACGCGATGCTGGCCCAGGACCCGCGTTCCCGGGTGGCGGTGGAGACCCTGGTCACGACCGGCCAGGTGCACGTGGCCGGTGAGGTCACCACCGACGCCTACGTCGACATCCCGTCCATCGTGCGGGAGAAGATCCTCGAGATCGGTTACGACTCGTCGTCGAAGGGCTTCGACGGCAACTCCTGCGGCGTGAACATCGCCATCGGCGCGCAGTCCCCCGACATCGGCCAGGGCGTGGACACCGCCCACGAGAGCCGTGTCGAGGGCGTCATCGACGAGATCGCCAAGCAGGGCGCCGGCGACCAGGGCCTGATGTTCGGCTACGCCTGCAACGACACCGACGAGCTGGCGCCGCTGCCCATCACGCTGGCGCACCGGCTCTCCCGTCGCCTGACCGAGGTGCGCAAGGACGGCACGCTGCCGTACCTGCGGGCCGACGGCAAGACCCAGGTGACCATCGAGTACGCCGGGGACCAGCCGGTGCGGCTGGACACCGTCGTGCTGTCCACCCAGCACGCCGAGGACATCGACCTCGACAAGACGCTGACCAAGGACATCAACGAGAAGGTCATCGCGCCCGAGCTGGAGCGTGTCGGCCTGGACACCTCCGACCTGCGCCTGCTGATCAACCCGACCGGCCGGTTCGTGGTCGGCGGTCCGATGGGCGACGCGGGCCTGACCGGCCGCAAGATCATCGTCGACACCTACGGCGGCATGGCCCGCCACGGCGGCGGTGCCTTCTCCGGCAAGGACCCGTCGAAGGTGGACCGCTCCGCGGCCTACGCGACCCGCTGGGTGGCGAAGAACGCGGTGGCGGCCGGGCTGGCCGGGCGCATCGAGGTGCAGGTCGCCTACGCGATCGGCAAGGCCGCCCCGGTCGGGCTGTTCGTGGAGACCTTCGGCACCGAGAACGTCGACCCGGTCAAGATCCAGGCCGCGATCAACGAGGTGTTCGACCTGCGTCCCGCGGCGATCATCCGGGACCTGGATCTGCTGCGCCCGATCTACGCGCAGACCGCCGCCTACGGCCACTTCGGCCGCAGCGACGTCGAACTGCCCTGGGAGAACACCGACCGGGCCGCCGCGCTCAAGAGCGCCGCGGGCATCTGATCGACTAGTGCGGACGAACGCACGGGCTGCCACGGGGCGCGGTACTGCCGCGCCCCGCGGCCCGGTGCGCCCGAGGTATCGAGAAGTTCTCAAGGCCGGTGGCCGACGATGTCGCCGGCCGGCCGAGAAGGAGTTGTTGCAGTGCGGATTGCGGTGACCGGGTCGATCGCCACCGACCACCTGATGTCCTTCCCGGGCAGGATCGCCGAGCAGCTGATCGCGGACCAGCTGGAGCAGGTGTCCCTGTCCTTCCTCGTCGACGAGCTGGAGGTGCGTCGCGGCGGGGTCGCGGCGAACATCACCTTCGGTCTCGGCAAGCTCGGAGTCACCTCGCTGCTGGTCGGCGCGGTCGGCCAGGACTTCGAAGAGTACCGCGCGTGGCTGGAGCGCCACGGAGTGGACACCGCGTCGGTGCACGTGTCCGAGACCAAGCACACGTCCCGGTTCCTGTGCACCACCGACCAGGACTTCAACCAGATCGCCTCGTTCTACCCGGGCGCCATGTCGGAGGCCGCGCAGATCGAGCTCAAGTCCGTCGCGGACCGCGCGGGCGGGCTGGACCTCGTGGTGATCTCCGCGAACGACCCGGACGCGATGGTCAAGTACACCGCGGAATGCCGGGAGCGCGGTTACGCGTTCCTCGCCGACCCCGGCCAGCAGCTGGCCCGGATGGACGGCGAATCGGTCCGCGAACTCGTCCGGGGCGCGAAGTACCTGTTCACCAACGAGTACGAGCACGGCCTGCTGCTGCAGAGCACCGGCTGGAGCCACGACGAGGTGCTCGCCGAGGTCGGCGCCTGGGTGACCTCGCTGGGCGCCAAGGGCCTCAAGGTCGAGTCGGCGGACGCCCCGACCTTCGAGATCCAGCCGCCCAAGGAGAAGCAGAAGGGCGACCCGACCGGTGTCGGCGACGCCCTGCGCGCCGGCTTCCTGGCGGGGCTCTCCGGCGAGCTGAGCGTGGAACGGGCGCTGCAGCTGGGCTGCACGCTGGCGACCGTCTCGCTGGAGACGGACGGGCCGCAGGAGTACGACGTCGAGCGCGAGTCGTTCCTCGCGCGCATCGGTGAGGCGTACGGCGACACCGCCGCCGCCGAGATCGGTTCGAAGCTGCGTTGAGTTCCCCGGGGCGGTGGGGGGGGGGGGGGGGGCCCCCGCCCCCCCCCGCCCCGCCGCCCGGATCGGCCCGCCCGGCGGGGGCGCGGGTATTCAGCGAG
>NZ_JAIUJZ010000075.1:0-48776 GCF_020176775.1 Saccharopolyspora sp. 6M | reverse complement strand
CGCACCCCCGCCGCCCGGTTTTTTGGCTCTTTTTGTTCTTGTTGTGGTGGGGGGGGGGGGGGGGGGGGCCCCCGCGGCCCCCCCCCGGCGAGCACACTGGGTTCGGGCGTGGCGCAGGTAGCGTGGGAAGAGGCAGCGAGATGAATGGGGTCAACACGAACGGCGGCGACGGCTCGGGGCGCGACCCGAGCGGATTCTTGACCGCGCTCCAGGAGCGCGTGCTCGTCGCGGACGGCGGCATGGGTACCGCGTTGCAGGCCTACGACCTGTCGTTGGACGACTTCGCGAACCTCGAGGGCTGCAACGAGATCCTGAACGAGACCCGGCCGGACGTGGTCTCCGGGGTGTACCGGAGCTTCTTGGAAGCCGGTTCGGACGCGATCGAGTCGAACACGTTCGGCACGAACCTCGCCAACCTCGGCGAGTACGGCATCCCGGAGCGCATCCGCGACCTCGCGGAGAAGGGCGCCCGGCTGGCCCGGGAGGCCGCCGACGAGTACGCCACGGCCGACAAGCCGCGCTTCGTGCTCGGTTCGATGGGGCCGGGCACCAAGCTGCCCACCCTCGGTCACGCGCCGTACGCGGACCTGCGCGACGCGTACGTCGAGAACGTGCTCGGCATGATCGACGGCGGCATCGACGTGGTCCTGGTGGAGACCTCCCAGGACCTGCTGCAGACCAAGGCGGCGATCGTGGCCGCCAAGCGGGCGATGGAGCAGACCGGCCGCTGGCTGCCGATCATCGCGCAGGTGACGGTGGAGCAGACCGGCACCATGCTGGTCGGCTCCGAGATCGGCGCCGCGCTCACCGCGCTGGAGCCGCTGGGCATCGACCTGATCGGCATGAACTGCGCCACCGGCCCCGCCGAGATGAGCGAGCACCTGCGGGTGCTGGCCCAGCACGCGCAGATCCCGATCTCGGTGATGCCGAACGCGGGCCTGCCCGAGCTCGGCCCGAACGGCGCGGTGTACCCGCTGCAACCCGACGAGCTGGCGACGGCGCTGGCCGGCTTCGTCACCGACTTCGGCGCGCGGCTGGTCGGCGGCTGCTGCGGCACCACCGGCGAGCACGTGCGCGCCGTCTCCGAGGCCGTCGCCGAACTGGCCCCGCAGGCGCGCACCCCCGAGGTGATCCCCGCGGTGTCCTCGGTGTACCAGTCGGTGCCGTTCGAGCAGGACGCCAGCATCCTCAACGTCGGCGAGCGCACCAACACCAACGGCTCCAAGAAGTTCCGCGAAGCGATGCTCGACGGCCGCTACGAGGACTGCGTGGAGATCGCGAAGGCCCAGACCCGCGAGGGCGCGCACATGCTCGACCTGTGCGTGGACTACGTGGGCCGCGACGGCGCCGAGGACATGCGGGAGCTCGCCAGCAGGCTCGCGACCGCCTCCACGCTGCCGATCATGGTGGACTCCACCGAGGCCGACGTGATCCAGGCGGGGTTGGAGCACCTCGGCGGGCGCTGCGCGGTGAACTCGGTGAACTACGAGGACGGCGACGGGCCGGACTCGCGGTTCCAGAAGGTGATGGCGATGGTGCGCGAGCACGGCGCCACCGTCGTCGCGCTGTGCATCGACGAGGAGGGCCAGGCCCGCACCGCCGAGTGGAAGCTGCGGATCGCCGAGCGGCTCATCGCCGAGATCACCGGCACCTGGGGCCTGGACGAGTCGGCGATCATCATCGACTGCCTGGTCTTCCCGATCACCACCGGTCAGGAGGAGGTGCGCCGGGACGGCATCGAGACCATCGAGGCCATCCGGGAGCTCAAGCGCCGCCACCCGCGGGTGCAGACCACGCTGGGCCTGTCCAACGTGTCGTTCGGCCTGAACCCGGCCGCGCGGCAGGTGCTGAACTCGGTGTTCCTCAACGAGTGCCGCGAGGCCGGCCTGGACTCGGCGATCCTGAACGCCTCCAAGATCCTGCCGATGAGCAAGATCGACGAGGAGCAGCGCCAGGTCGCCCTGGACCTGGTCTACGACCGCCGCACCGAGGACTACGACCCGCTGCAGAAGCTGATGCAGCTGTTCGAGGGCAAGACCGCGTCCTCGGCAGGCGCCTCCCGCGCGGAGGAGCTGGCGAAGCTGCCGCTGTTCGAGCGGCTGGAGAAGCGCATCGTCGACGGCGAGCGCAATGGCCTGGAGGCGGACCTCGACGCCGCCATGCAGGAGAAGGCGCCGCTGCAGATCGTCAACGAGAACCTGCTAGCGGGGATGAAGGTCGTCGGCGACCTGTTCGGCTCCGGGCAGATGCAGCTGCCGTTCGTGCTGCAGTCCGCGGAGACGATGAAGACCGCGGTGGCCTACCTCGAACCGCACATGGAGAAGGACGACTCCGGCGGCAAGGGCAAGCTGCTGCTGGCCACGGTCAAGGGCGACGTGCACGACATCGGCAAGAACCTCGTCGACATCATCGTGTCCAACAACGGCTACGACGTGGTCAACATCGGCATCAAGCAGCCGGTGAACGCGATCCTGGACGCGGCGGACGAGAACAAGGTCGACGTGATCGGCATGTCCGGCCTGCTGGTGAAGTCCACTGTGATCATGAAGGACAACCTGAAGGAGATGAACGAGCGCGGCATCGCCGAGAAGTACCCGGTGATGCTGGGCGGCGCGGCGCTGACCCGCTCGTTCGTGGAGAACGACCTCGACGAGGTCTACCAGGGCGATGTCCGCTACGCGAAGGACGCCTTCGAGGGCCTCAACCTGATGGACCGGCTGATGGCCATCAAGCGCGGCGACTCCCCGGAGATCAGCGAGGCCGAGGAGGCGAAGAAGGCCGAGCGCAAGGAGCGCCACGAGCGCTCCAAGCGCATCGCCGAGAAGCGCAAGGCCGAGCAGGGCCCGCTGCCCGACCTCTACGACGACACCGTCCGGTCCGATGTGGACGGTGACGCTCCGGTGCCGACCCCGCCGTTCTGGGGATCGCGCGTCGTCAAGGGCGTGCCCACCGCCGACTACCTGGCGCTGCTCGACGAGCGCGCCACGTTCTTCGGCCAGTGGGGGCTGCGCGGCGCCCGCAAGGGCGAAGGGCCGTCGTACGAGGAACTCGTCGAATCCGAGGGCAGGCCGCGGCTGCGCTACTGGATGGACGAGCTGGCCACCGCGGGCATCCTGCAGCACGCCGCGGTCGTCTACGGGTACTTCCCGGTCGTCACCGAGGGGAACTCGGTGATCGTGCTGGACAAGGAGGAGCCGGACGCTCCCGAACGCACCCGGTTCACGTTCCCGCGCCAGCAGCGCGACCGCAGGCTCAGCCTCGCCGACTTCTTCCGCACCAGGGAGAAGGCGCTGGAGACCGGGCAGGTCGACGTGCTGCCGATGCAGCTGGTCACGATGGGCCAGCCCATCGCCGACTACGCCAACGAGCTGTTCGCGAAGAACTCCTACCGGGACTACCTGGAGATCCACGGGATGGGCGTGCAGCTGACCGAGGCGCTCGCCGAGTACTGGCACCGCCGGGTCCGGCGGGAACTGCTGTGGTCCAGCGGCCGCGCGGTGTCCGAAGAGGACCCGTCGGATGTGACCGAGTTCTTCAAGCTCGGTTACCGCGGCGCTCGCTACTCGTTCGGCTACGGCGCCTGCCCCGAGATCGAGGACCGGGCGAAGATCGTCGAACTGCTGGAGAGCGAACGCATCGGCGTGGAGCTGTCCGAGGAGTACCAGCTGCACCCGGAGCAGTCCACCGACGCGATCATCGCCCACCACCCCGAGGCGAAGTACTTCAACACATGAGGCCGCGGGGGCGGACCGCAGGGCCGATCACCGGCGGTCCGCGCGCGTGCCGCGGAAAACCCGAGCAGGGAAAGCGCCCTGACAGGGATGAAACCCGAGCAGGGAACTCTAGAAAGGAAATCATGAGCGCGAAGCTGCAGAAGGCCAACGGCATCGAGTTCGCCGTCGCCGACCTGAGCCTGGCCGAGGCCGGCAGGCACCAGATCCGGCTGGCCGAGCACGAGATGCCCGGTCTGATGGCTACTCGCCGGGAGTACGCGGACTCCAAGCCGCTCAAGGGCGCGCGGATCGCGGGTTCGCTGCACATGACGGTGCAGACCGCGGTGCTCATCGAGACCCTGGTCGAGCTCGGCGCCGAGGTGCGCTGGGTGTCCTGCAACATCTTCTCCACCCAGGACGAGGCCGCCGCGGCGGTCGTCGTCGGCAAGAACGGCACCCCGGACAAGCCCGCCGGCGTCCCGGTCTTCGCCTGGAAGGGCGAGACCCTCGCCGACTACTGGTGGTGCACCGACCAGCTGTGGGAGTTCGGCGACGGCAAGGTCGCCAACATGATCCTCGACGACGGCGGCGACGCCACCCTGCTCGTGCACAAGGGCGTCGAGTTCGAGGCCGCCGGTGCGGTCCCGCAGGCCACCGACGACGACCCGGACGAGTTCAAGGTCGTCCTGGAGACGCTGCGCAACAGCCTGGCGAAGAGCAAGGACCGCTTCACCAAGCTCGCCGCCGAGATCAAGGGCGTCACCGAGGAGACCACCACCGGCGTGCACAAGCTCTACGAGCTGGTGAAGACCGGTGAGCTGCTGTTCCCGGCGATCAACGTCAACGACTCGGTCACCAAGTCGAAGTTCGACAACAAGTACGGCTGCCGCCACTCGCTCGTCGACGGCATCAACCGCGCCACCGACACCCTGATCGGCGGCAAGGTCGCCGTGATCGCCGGCTTCGGCGACGTCGGCAAGGGCTCCGCCGAGTCGCTGCGCGGCCAGGGCGCTCGCGTGATCGTCACCGAGATCGACCCGATCTGCGCGCTGCAGGCAGCGATGGAGGGCTACGAGGTCAAGACCCTCGACGAGGTCGTCGAGTTCGCCGACATCTTCATCACCACGACCGGCAACTTCAACATCATCACCGCCGACCACATGGCGAAGATGAAGCACCAGGCCATCGTGGGCAACATCGGCCACTTCGACAACGAGATCGACATGGCCGGTCTGGAGAAGACCCCGGGCATCAAGAAGGTCGAGATCAAGCCGCAGGTGCACGAGTTCACCTTCACCGACGGCCACTCCATCCTGGTGCTGTCCGAGGGCCGGCTGCTGAACCTGGGCAACGCCACCGGGCACCCGAGCTTCGTCATGTCCAACTCGTTCACCAACCAGACCCTGGCGCAGATCGAGCTGTGGACGAAGCCCGGCGAGTACGGCAAGGACGTCTTCGTGCTGCCCAAGCACCTGGACGAGAAGGTCGCCCGCCTGCACCTGGACGCACTCGGCGTCAAGCTCACCAAGCTGACCAAGGCGCAGGCCGAGTACATCGGCGTCGACGTGGACGGCCCGTACAAGCCGGAGCACTACCGGTACTGATCCGCCACCGCGGACCAGCCCCGCGTGGGCGCCACCGCCCGGACCTCGTCCCGGGCGGTGGCGGCCCCCGCCTGCCACGACAAGACCCGTCGAGGGGTCGGCGCCCTCCCGCTCCCGTCCCTCGAACCCGATTTCCGGTCGCGGTCCGCACGCGCCCGGCCCCCACGCGCGCGGCCGGGCGGGTTCGCGAGGACCCGCGAGGAAGGAAGGCCTGAGGCCGACATGGACACGATCGCACTCGAACTGGCACCGCCCGACCTCGACGGTGGACACGAGAAGGCCGTGGCGGAAGGCCGCAAGGTGGCCGAGAACAGCCGCGCTGCCGGGCTCGCCGACCGCATCGGCCACCTGATGATCCCGGGCATCATCGCCGAGGACGACGACCGCCCGATCGAGATGAAGCCGAAGATGGACGTCATCGACTTCTGGAACGCGGTGCGCCCGGAGATCGGCGACGTGAAGGGGCTGTGCACCCAGGTCACCGCCTTCCTCGACGAGCAGCAGCTCGGCGACCGGCTGGTGGACCTGCGCAAGGCGGGCATGGAGGGCATCGCGTTCGTCGGCGTGCCCCGCACCATGTCCGACGGCGAAGGCGGCGGGGTGCCGCCCACCGACGCGCTCGCCAAGTTCCAGGACGTGGTGCCGAACCGCGGTTCCATCCTCATCCCGACCCGCGAGGGCGAGCACGGCCGGTTCAACTTCAAGTGCGAACGCGGCGCCAACTACGGCATGACGCAGCTGCTGTACTCGGACGCCATCGTCGGATTCCTGCGGGAGTTCGCCGCGAAGACACCGCACCGGCCGGAGATCCTGCTGTCGTTCGGCTTCGTACCGGGCGTGGAGGCCAAGCGCGGCCTCATCGACTGGCTCATCCAGGACCCGGGCAACCCGGCGGTCGAAGCCGAGCAGCGGTTCGTCGCCTCCATCACCGGGTTGAGCTTCGAGGAGCGCAAGCGCAAGCTGCTCGACCTGTACAAGAGCGTCATCGATGGCGTGGCGGGGCTCGGGTTCCCGCTGAGCCTGCACCTGGAAGCCCCGTACGGGTACTCGAAGCCCGCGTTCGAGGTGTTCGCCGAGATGATCGACTACTGGGCGCCGGCCCAGCGGGCGGCCTGAGGGGCCTTTGCTCGGGTCTTCCTCCGTAGTGGGCGGGTGGCGGAACCTCAGCGGCCCCCTTGCTGCGGGATCTTTTTCCCGAGTGGCTCCGCCACGAGGGAAACGCTGTCCTCGCGAGAGAACCGCTGAGAACCCGCGGGTGGGTCGGCTGCATACGTCGTCGGCGGCTCAGCGGCTCCGCCGCTGACGGGAAGCAGATGAGAACGGTGGCGCGGGCTTGATGCCTGGTCGTGCGCCACTCTGGGACCGGCGTTCGGCGCCGCGCATCGAACGGACCGCTCGGCCACTCCCTTGGGCCGAGCGGTCCGTTCTCGTCAGCGCAGGCGTTCGGCGATCGCGGCGATGTCGGCGGGGGACACCCGGCAGCAGCCGCCGACGAGTGCGGCACCGTCGGCGACCCACCGGTCCACCAGCGCCGGGTCGAACCGCGAGGTGCCGGTCCACCGCTGGTGCACCGCGTCCCAGCCCTCGCCGCTGTTCGGGTACACCACCACGGGTTTGCCGGTGACCGCCCGCGCCACCGGCACCGCGCGGGTCGCGTCCGCGGGGGAGCAGCAGTTCACCCCGACCGCGAGCACGTCGTCCCGCCCGGCCACGAGCGCGAACGCCTCGTCCAAGGGCTGGCCGGCGCGGGTGCGCTCCCCGGAGATCGTGTACGACAGCCAGGCCGGGACGCCGAGCCCGCTCAACGCGTCCAGCAGCGCGGCCGCCTCGTCGACGTCCGGCACCGTCTCCAGCGCGAACAGGTCCGGCGCGGCCTCGGCGAAGACCTCCATCCGCGCGCGGTGGAACGCCACCAGCTCGCGGTGCCCCAACCCGTAGCGGCCGCGGTACTCGGAGCCGTCCGCGAGCACCGCCCCGTACGGGCCCACCGAGGCGGCCACGAACCGGCCGGTGCGGTGCGCCGCGGTCTTGCCCACCCGGTGCGGCACCGGCGCCAGGTGCGCGGCCTCCTGCGCGAGCTCCACGCTGCGCCGCATCAGCTCCGCCGCCTGCTCGCGGCCGATGCCGTGCGCCGCGAACCCCTCGAAGCTCGCCTGGTACCCGGCGGACTTCGCGACCTCCGCGCCCGCGGCGAAGAAGTCCTCGTGCGTCGCCACGACGTCGTCCGGCGCGTCCACCAGGTAGCGCGCCGACCACAACCCGCCGGACAGGTCCGCGCCCCGCGCCTCCAGCGCCGTCGCCAGCCCGCCGTCCAAGATCCGCGGACCGCCCGCGACCAGCTCGTCCACCCCGACACCCATACGGGCAAGGTAATCCTTCCGGCGCGCGTGCTCCCGCCGCCCACGTCGCGGCTCTCACCAGGTGGGCTGCCACCCCTCCGCCACGTCGGACTGCTCGGCACGCATCAGCTCGTGCAGGTAGAACGCCCGGTCGGCCAGCTCACCGAGCTGCGCGGTGGTCAGCTCGATCGCCGCCTCTCCCTGCCGCAGCGCCACCGAACGCGGTGTCGCGACGCTCAGCACCACCTCCGCGCTCGCCGGATCCATCTCTGCCGGAATGCGCCATCCCTCGTTCGCCACGCTCGCTCCTCATGATCAACCGATTGCGTGAAGCGCACGCTAGAAGCCTTCCGGCCGGCACGGCAGCCGGTTGCAAATCGGGGTGAGAATCGCTGGTGTATCAGCTGTTTCACGAAGTGTGCCTACGGAACGCGCGGAAGCGGAGGTAGGCCGGTGCGGCGGGGAGCAAGGTGCGTCAGGTGGGGCTGGGCGCGGGTCTGCGCAAGGCCCGCGAGGAATGCCGGATGTCCACCCGATCGGTGGCCGAACGGATCGGTGTCTCGCACACCTCCATCGCCCGCACCGAACTCGGGACGCGGACACCGGAACCGGAAGAGGTCATCGCCCTGTGCGCCGTGTACGGCATCACCGGAAGGCGCCGCGACCAGCTGATCGAGCACGTGGACGGCACCGACTTCAGCACCGCCTGGTTGGCGACCGGACCCGCCACCGCGCAGCAGATCACCAGCCTGGTGGCGTTGGAGACGCGGGCTTCGGAGATCACCGATGTCTCCCTCGGCCTGGCGCCGGGACTGCTGCAGACACCTGAGTACGCCCGCGCCGTCATCGGAACCGGGAACGATGCCGAATGGCTGCTATCGACGAGGCTGGCTCGGCAGGCGTTGTTGACCCGGCCGGACGGCCCGTCGGTGCGCTTCCTCGTCGACGAGTTCGCGCTGCGCCGAGTGATCGGCGGGAACACGGCCACCCGCCACCAGCTCGAGCACCTGAACCGGGTTCAGGAGAACCCGCGAGTCCGAATTCAGGTCGTGCCGCGCGATGCAGGGGTCCACGCCGGGTTGGACGGTGCTTTCGTCGTGCTCGAGTTCCCGGCGCGCGAACCCCACGTGTACGTCGAAGCGCGTCGAGTCGGGCTCTTCCTGACTCGCCCCCCAGGACGTTGGACCCTTCATCAGCGGAGTGGAAGATATCGATTCGAAAGCGCTGTGCGAGCAGAGCTCTGCGAAGCTCATCCGGCGGATCTGCGAGGAACTGGGCGAAGTCTGATGGCTGAGGTGTGGCGCAAGAGCACCCGTAGCGGCTCCAACGGCAACTGCGTCGAAGTGGCCATCGCCCCCGCCGAGACCCGGGTGCGGGACTCCAAGGAACCTGACGGCGCGTGGCTGCGGATTCCGGCGGCGCGGTGGCACGGATTCCTGAACTCGGTGGTGCGCGGGCGCTTCGGCGGGTGAACGGCCTGGCGGGATGTCGCCAGGAGGGCCCGGGAGCGGCGGTGGTGGCGCGATCATCGCCGCATGACCACCGCCTCGACCACCGCCCGCATCGCCGTCACGTTCGCGGCGGCGCTCGCCGTGACCCTCGTGCCCGCCGGGACCGCGCAGGCCGCCACGGCCTACTGCGAAACCCTCACCGACGCCTCGCACCCCGACTGGATGGGCGGGCTGCCCGACGACACCAGCCTCGCCGCGCTGTCCATCCCCGGCACCCACGACACGCTCTCGCTGCACGGCGGCGACATCACCCAGACCCAGGAGGACCACGGCGACAGCGCGGAAACGCTCACCGCGCAGCTCGACGCCGGGGTTCGCGCCATCGACATCCGGGTGCGGAAGGTGGACGACCTGTTCACCATCCACCACGGCACCTTCTACCAGAACGCCAACTTCGCCGACGTGCTTGCCAAGGCCGACGGCTTCCTCGCCGCGCACCCCGGCGAGGCGATCGTGCTGCGGCTCAAGGCCGAGTGCACCGGCGACATCGGGTCCTGCACCGACGAGAACAGCTCCAAGGACACCGCCGAGATCCTCGACTGGTACCGGGACAACGACCCGAACGGCGGGCGGCTGCTCAACCCCGCCGACGACGGGATGCCGGACCTCGGCTCGGTGCGCGGGAAGATCGTCCTCGGCTCGCTGCAGGAAGCGCAGGGCGGGCTCGTCGACGGGTACGGGCTGTCCCAGTTCACCAACGACAACTGGGGCGAGTACGTGCAGGACGAGTACCAGGTGCCGACCATCGGCGACATCGAGACCAAGTGGAACCACGTCCGCGACCACTGGGACAAGACGAACGGCGCCGACTCCGGCGAGATGTTCTGGAACTTCAGCAGCGGATCCAGCCTCGGCGCCGACCCGAAGACCGTGGCCTGCGGCACCGGCGGCATCCGCGGCGTCAACGACCACGCGCTCGAACACCTCGCGGGCAACGACGTGCCGCGCACCGGGGTCGTGCTGATGGACTTCCCCGGCGGGGAGCTCATCGACCAGATCATCGCGCGCAACTCCTGACCCGCGGCGGCACCGTTCGCGCTGCCGGTCGGGTCGTCGGTCCGGTGGTTCGAGCGGCCGATGCTCCAGCAGCAGTTCGTGATCTTCACCTTTCGTGATCGGATTGCTGCTGGTAGCGGCCTGGGGTGGTGCCGGACGTGGCCCGGCTGCCGCGGTCGGGGTGTGGGCGAAGCGTTCGATCGTGCCGTTGGTCCGGGAGCGGGGCAGCGGACTCGAACCGGTCCAGTGCACGGGGCTGACCGAACGGTCCTGCTCGCCGGATTTCCGCGCAGTCTCGGGCGAGGAGAACCGCCGCGACCGGTAACCGAGGAATGCGGCACTGCGGCCGTGCGGATCACCAAGTTCACCCATGCCTGCGTACGGCTGGAACACGAGGGCAGGGTCCTGGTCATCGATCCGGGGACCTGGAGTGAGCCGGGGGCGCTCATCGGCGCGGACGCCGTGCTCGTGACCCATGAGCACGCGGACCACATCGACGTCCTCCGCTTGGCGGGGCTCCGCGTTCCGGTCTACGCGCCGGCCGGCGCCGCCATCACCGGTGTGGACTTCGTCGGCGTCTCTTCCGGCGAAGCGTTCACCGCAGCGGGTTTCCCGGTGCTCGCGTTCGGCAGCCCGCACGCAGCCGTCCACAACGGACAGCCCGGCTGCGCGAACCTGGGCTATCTGGTCGACGGTTCGCTCTACCACCCCGGCGATTCGCTGCACGTGCCCGGGCAGCCGGTGGAGACGCTGCTCGTTCCGGCCCACGCGTCCTGGCTGAAACTCGCGGAAGCCGTCGAGTTCGTCAACGCTGTGCACCCGCGACGCGCGTTCGCGATCCACGATGCCATGCTCAACGAGCGCGGCCTGCGGAGCATCAACAACTGGCTCGCGCAAGCCACCGACAGCGACTACCGCTATCCGGCGCCCGGCGAGTCCCTGTGAACCGTTGGTGCTCCAGCCGGGTTCGGTGATCTGGTTCGTGTCTTCGCCGGTAGTGCCGAAGTCGTGGATCGTCGAACCCGGCCCGGTGTCGCGAGGCAGGCGTACCCGAGGATGCGGAGTGCGCGCGTAGGTCATCGCGGACCCGTCGGCATCCGAGGTCGCGACATTCGGCAGCCGCTGCGTCCCATCCGGGCCGGCATCGCCGGTCACCTCCGGCAGCGTCCACCCGTTCTTGCCAGCCAGTAGCGCCGGCGAACCTCGCGCGTACGCCGCAGCCCGCCGCCGCAGCCCCACCCGGTAAGACCGGCCCGACCGCTGCGGCCAGGTGGTGCGCACCGCCGAGGCGTTCGTGCGGTCGCCGGGTCGTCCGGTCGAGCGTCGCGCGGTCGCCGGTTCGTGCCGCCAGGTGCTGGGGGCTGCCGGTCGGTTCGCCCGGCCGAACCGGACAGCGCCGCCGGGCCGGGCGAACGGTGCAGCGCCCGTCTTCGCTCGGCGCACGGTGTTACTGCAGGTGCCCACTGGAACACGCCGCGGCAGCAACGAAGATGGACCTGTCACCCGTCTCCAGCAGAGAGGGCCGGCATGTCCGAGAAATGGCTCCGCAGCAGCCGCAGCGGCTCGGTCGGCAACTGCGTCGAGGTCGCCCGCTGCGCCGATGTCACCCTCATCCGCGACTCCAAGCAACCGCACGGCGCGCGGCTGCGCGTCTCCCCGGAACGCTGGCGGGGCTTCCTGGACCTCGTCGGCTCCGACCACTGGCACCACCCCTGACCCGTCCGTCGCGGCCGCTGCGCGGCCTCAGGTGAGCACCCCGTTCGTCCGACGGCGATGGGCGAACGCACCTGTCGCCGTCGTGCCGGAACCGGGCTCGTAGGACTCGCCGAGAGCGGACGGTGCGCCGTTCACCTGCGGCGGGGCCGGGGGCGTCCGCGCGGGAGACCATGATCGCGTTTTCCGGAACGGTGCTGGGTGGTGTCACCGCACCGGGTTAACGTGGGGGGGGAAAGTCAGGTGGGAACGGAGGCGTGATGGACACGGAGAGCACGCTCGCGGCGCTGCGGGCACGGGTACCGGAACAGCGGTTGGTGACCGACCCGGACTCCGTCGGCCGGTACGCCCACGACGAAGCCGAGTGGGCCCCGCACGGCACCCCCGCCGCCGTCGTGCGCCCGGAGAGCACCGACGACGTGGTGGCGGTCGTGCAGGTCTGCCACGAACTCGGCGTGCCCGTGGTGCCGCGCGGCGCCGGTACCGGCCTCTCCGGCGGTGCCAACGCCCTCGACGGCTGCGTGCTGATCTCCTTCGAGCGGATGAACCGGATCCTCGAGATCAACCCGCGGGAGCAGCTCGCCGTCACCCAGCCCGGCGTGGTCAACGACGACTTCCGGGCCGCCTGCCGGGAACACGGCGCCTGGTACCCGCCGGACCCGGCCAGCTCGCCCTGGTCGACGATCGGCGGCAACGTCGCCACCAACGCCGGTGGGGTGTGCTGCGTGAAGTACGGCGTCACCCGGGACTACGTGCTCGGGCTCGAAGCCGTCGTCGGCAGCGGCGAGGTCGTGCGCCTCGGACGGCGCACCGCGAAGGGCGTCACCGGCTACGACCTGTGCGGGCTGTTCGTCGGCTCCGAAGGGACCCTCGGCATCATCACCGAGATCACCGTCAAGCTGCTGCCGGGCGTGCGCGCCCCGGAACGCACCGTCGTCGGCTACTTCGACTCGCTCGTCGCCGCCGGGGAAGCCGTCGCCGCCGTCGCGGCCTCGGGCGTGGTGCCCTCCGCGCTGGAACTGCTCGACCGGCACTGCCTGCGCGCCGTGGACGAGTGGAAGAACATGGGTCTCAGCGACGAAGCCGAAGTGCTGCTGCTCGGCCGCTCCGACACTCCGGGCGAGGCGGGTGAGCAGGAGGTCGCCACGCTCGTCGAGTGCTTCGAGAAGGGCGGCGCCACCTTCAGCGCCGCCTCCACCGACCAGCACGAAGCCGACGCCCTGTTCGCCGCGCGCAGGTTGGCGTACCCGGCGCTGGAACGGCTCGGCCCGCTGCTCACCGAGGACGTGTGCGTGCCGCGAGCCCTGGTGCCGGACATGCTCGCGAAGGTCGAGGCGGCCGCGCAGCGGCACGACACCCTCATCGCGAACATCGCGCACGCCGGGGACGGCAACCTGCACCCGCTGATCATCACCCCGGCCGGGGACGAGGCGGCGCGGACGCGGGCGCAACGCGCGTTCGACGACATCGTCGCCGACGCCATCGCCCTCGGCGGCACCGTCAGCGGCGAGCACGGCATCGGCCTGCTCAAGCGGGCGGGCCTGCACGACGAGCTCGGGCCCACCGTGGTCGGCATGCACCACGCGGTGAAGAACGGCCTCGACCCGGCGGGGATCTTCAACCCCGGCAAGGTCTTCGGCACGCCGGAGGGGTGATCTCCTCGTTCGCCCAGCCTCGGTCGATCGATCGGGCCGCGCTCGGCTCTGCTGGGGCTCGGGTGCGGTAGCTCATCTCGGTCGCCCGCGGAGGAGGTCTCGGGCGGCGTCCTCCACGGTCTGCTCGTCCAGCAGCACGTGCCCTGCGGCGGCGCCGAGCGGGATGAAGCTGTCCGCGCTGGTCACGCGGGCGATCGGTCCCGTGAAACCGCCGTCGACCAGCGCCGTCACCACCGGTTCGGAGACGCCGCCGCTGCGGCGGGTCTCGTCGACCACCAGCACCCGGCCGGTCGCCCGGGCCGCGGCGAGCAGGTCGGCGGCGGGCAGCGGGCTCAGCCAGCGCAGGTCCAGCACCCGGACACCCGCGCCCTCGCGGCGCAGGCGCCGCGCCACCCGCAGGCACCTGGGCAGGCCGTTGCCGAAGGTCACCAGGGTCAGCTCGCCGCCGTCGCCGTGGGTGCGGGCCCGGCCGATCGGCACGTGCTCCTCGCTCGGCGCCGGGTACCGGGCGCGCCAGCCGTCGTCGCCCGGCTCGTGCAGGTCCCGCTCGTGGTAGAGCGCGATCGGTTCGAGGAACACGCATACGCGCCCGTCCTCGCGCGCCGCGGCCACGCAGGTGCGCAGCATCGCCGCGGCGTCCTCCGGCCGGGACGGGGAGGCCACCACCAGGCCGGGGATGTCCCGCAGCGCCGCCACCGAGTTGTCGTTGTGGAAGTGCCCGCCGAACCCCTTCTGGTAGCCGTAGCCCGCGATCCGCACCACCATCGGGTTGCGGAACCGTCCGTCGGAGAAGAACCCCAGCGTCGCCGCCTCGCCGCGCAGCTGGTCCGCCGCGTTGTGCAGGTAGGCGAGGTACTGGATCTCCGGGATCGGCAGCATCCCGGCCAGCCCGCTGCCGAGGGCGGTGCCGAGGATGCTCTGCTCGTCGAGCAGGGTGTCGAACACGCGTAGCCCGCCGAAGCTCCGGCGCAGGCCGCGCGTCACCCCGTACACCCCGCCCTTGGTCCCCACGTCCTCGCCGAACACGAGCACCCCGGGATCGGTGGCCAACGCGTCCGCCAACCCGCGGTTGATCGACTCGGCGAGGGTGAGCGGGCCTTCCGATTCCGGTGGCGCGGTGCCGAAGTGCGTCGCGCGCCCCGGTTCGACGCGGGTCGCCCGGTCGCGCACCGCCGCGGGATGCGCCGGGGCGATCGCGGCCATCACCTCGGCGCGGTCGGCGAGCTTCGGCCGGGACAGCACTTGCTCTGCGGTGCGGGCGACCGCGGCGCGCGCGGCCTCGTAGCGCTCCAGCACCGCGCCGGGGGAGCGGACGCCGCGGCGCACCAGCGCGGTCGCGGTGGCCAGCAGCGGGTCCCGCGCGTGGTCGGCGAGGATCTCGGACCTCGTGCGGTAGCCCGATTCGACGTCGGAACCGGCGTGCCCCATCAGCCGGACCGTGCGCAGGTGCAGCAGCGCGGGCCGCCGGTGCACCCGCACCCAGTCCGCCAGCTCGGCCGCGATCTCCAGGCCGCGCACCGGATCGGCACCGTCCGAAGTGGAATAGCGCAGCGCCGGGTGCCGCGCCGCGGCGATCCAGTCCGGCGGGGTGCGCACGCTGATGCCGATCCCGTTGTCCTCGCACACCAGCAGCAGCGGCACCGGCAGACCCTGGTGCGCGGTGTGCGCCGCGGCGTTGATCGCGCCGAGCGCGGTGGAGTGGTTCGCGGAGGCGTCGCCGAAGCTGGTCACCACCACCGAGTCCGGCGGCCACTCGCAGCGCAGCCCGAGCCGCTCGGCGCGGCCCAGCGCGAACGCCAGCCCGGTGGCCCGCGGCAGGTGCGAGGCGATGGTGGAGGTCTGCGGGACGATGCCGAGCTCGCCGTGCCCGAAGACCTTGTGCCTGCCCGCCGAGATCGGTTCCTCCGCGGAAGCGACGACGCCGAGCAGCACGTCCCGCAGCGCGTCGTGCCCCGGAACCTGTGCGGCCCGACGCAGGTAGAACGCCCCGGAGCGGTAGTGCAGCAGCGCCGGATCGGTGGGCCGCAGCGCGGCCGCGACCGCGGCGTTCGACTCGTGCCCGCTGGAACCGATGCTGTAGAAGCCGAGCTTGCGGCGGCCCAGCGACCGCGCGGCGAAGTCCAGGTGCCTGCTCCCGGCCTGCGCGTCGAACAGGTCCAGCAGTGCGGTATCAGAGACGGGACCGTCGGCGGGGCCGGGCTCGTCGCCCGGCGCGAGTTCCGCCACCGCGGTGCGGAAGTGCTCGTCGATCTGCTCGACCTGCTCACCGACGTGGTTCATGATCACTCCGTTCCGCTCGGGCACCGACCACGGGACCCGCGCCCGCTTCCGGTTCGGTGTCGTGCCACCGCAGGTCGACCGGTCCTTCCGGCGGGGCGGCGGGTTCTCGGCCGGGTTCGGCGCCGTCGGGCCACACGGGGAACTCGCCCTCGCCCGCCCAGCGCTCGGCGAGGTCCGCGCCCGCTCGGTGCAGGCAGTCCAGCGCGATCGGCAGCAGCGGGTTGGTGTTCTCCTTGCGGTACAGCGCGCGCACCCGGCGCTGCGGTTGCCGGCCCGCGAGCCGGATGATCCGCACCGACCCGGCGCCGAGCGCGAGTCCGGGCAGCAGCGCGACGCCCATGCCGCGGGCCACCAGGTCCCGGATCACCGAGTAGTCGTTGCTGCGGAAGGTGATCCGCGGGACGAACCCGCTCGCGGCGGCCAGCCGCACCAGGGATCGCGCCCCCGAAGTGTCCCGGCGGGTGCAGATCCACGGTTCGTCGGCCAGTTCGTGCAGCGGAATCTCCGCCGCGCCGGTCAGCCGGTGCCCGGCGGGCAGCACCAGCCGCATCGGTTCGGAGACCACTTCGTCCACCCGCAGCTCCGCGGGCCACTGGCGCGGGTCCAGGTCGTACTCGAACACCACCGCGGCGTCGAGCACGCCGTCGAGCACGCTGTCCACCACCTCGTCCGGTTCGCCTTCGTCCAGCTGCAGTTCCGCGTGCGGGCGCCGTTCGAGCACCGAGGCGAGCACGCCGGGCAGGATGCGGGCGTTGGCGGTGGCGAAACCGGCCAGCCGCAGGCTGCCCTCCTCGCCGCTGACCATCGCGCGCACCTCGCGTTCGAGGGATTCCAGCGCCCCCAGCGCGTCCCGGCTGCGTTCGGTCAGCCGGACGGCGAGCGCGGTGCAGCGGGCGCTGCGCGCCGAGCGCTCGAACAGCGGAGCCCCGACGGCGCGTTCGAGCAGCGCCATCTGCTGGGACACCGCCGAGGCGGTGTAGCCCAGTGCCCGGCCCGCCTCCGCGAAGGAGCCGGTGCGCACGCATTCCTGCAGGGTCCGCAGGTGGATCGGGTTGAGCACGCTGATCAGCCACCCGCGCCGATCGGTTCCGCCTCGGCCCGCGCCGACCGGCCGCGCAGTTCCATCGCCGCCCGCACCCGGTCCTGCGCCAGGTCCAGCGCGGCGGTGCGCGGATCGAGGCCGCGGTCCCGCGCGGAGCGCAGCACCAGGGAGGTGTTGTCGCGGCAGCGCTCGGCGACCTCGTCGAGGATCCGGTCCGCGGCGGGGCGGAACGCGGACCGGCGCGCGTCCATCGCGAATCCGGCGGCGATGGCACCCCCGGCGTTGGCGATGAAGTCCGGCACGACGGTGATCCCGCGGTCGGCCAGCACCGCGCGGGCTCCCGGCGTGGTCGGCAGGTTGGCGCCTTCGACCACGAGGTCGGCGCGGACCTCGGCGGCGAGCTCTGCGCCGAGCACGTCCTGCCCGGCCGCGGGCAGCAGCACGTCGCAGTCGACGAGCAGTTCGGCGCCGCGGTCGAGCCGCTTGACCGCCGGGGCGTCGCGCACGCAGGCGTCGCCGTGCTCGGTGCGGCGCGCCAGCCACCACGGCACGTCCAGCCCGTCCGGGTCGTGCACCGCGCCGTCCACTGTGGACAGCGCGACGACCTGCGCACCGAGCTCGTGCAGGCGGCGGACGGCGGCCGCGCCGACCGCGCCGAACCCCTGGACCGACACCCGCGCCCCGGCGATCGGCCGGCCGCGCAGCCGGAGCGCCGCGTCCAACGCGGCCACGACGCCGTGCCCGGTGACGCCGAGCTCGTCGTAGGGCACGCCGCCCAGCACCTCGGGCACCCCGACGGCGGCGCCCCGGTCGCCGAGCTCGTCCTGGATGATCGCGGCGTCCCGCTCGGTCATGCCCATGTCCAGGCCCGCGACGTAGCTGGCGGGGATCTGGTCGGCGAGCTTGCGCGCGAACGCGCGCACCACGCGCTCCTTGTCCGGCGCGGCCGGGTCGGCGACGATGCCCGCCTTCGCACCGCCGTGGAACAGGTCGGCGGCGGCCCACTTCCACGTCATCACCCGGGCCAGCCGGGCGATCTCGGTGACCGTCACCGCGGGGCTCATCCGGATGCCGCCCTTGCCGGTGCCCCGGGCGGTGTTGTCCACCACCAGCACGCCGCGCATCCCGGTCCGGGAGTCGGAGACGCAGACGATCTTCTCGGGGCCCCATTCGTCGATCGACTGCAACGGGTCGTTCACGGCTGCCTCCAGCGTGATGTCGTCGTGCTGCGATGGCGGAACCGCGCGGGTTCCGGGGCGTGCTCGGCGGTCCGGTCGGTCGGCCACCGGTGCGGATCGAACGGTTCCGCGCGCGAGCGGAGGTCGAGGGGTCCGCCGACGGGGTGCTCAGACGAGATTGCGTTCCGGGCGGTGCTCGTCGCGGGCGAAGCGGTCCACGCCGAGCCCGCTGACGTCGACCGGTGGTGGCCGGTCCAGCACCAGGTCGCGGACCACTTCGCCCACCGCCGGGCTCTGCAGGAAGCCGTGCCCGGAAAAACCGGTCGCGTACAGGAACCCGCGCACCTCCGCCGCCGAGCCGATCAGCGCGTTGTGGTCGGGGCTCAGTTCGTAGAGCCCGGCCCAGCGGTGCGCCGCGCCCAGCGCGGCCAGCGCCGGTGCCCGCTGTTCAACGGTGTCCGCGAGCAGTTCGAGCCAGCCGTCGTCGAGGTGCGGCTCGGCGCTGTCCAGCGGGTCCGGCATGCCCATCAGCAGGCCGGGCCCCTCCTCGTGGAAGTAGAAGCCGGTCCCGAAGTCGATGGTGAACGGCAACCGGTCGGGCAACCCGGGTGCCGGTTCGGTGACCAGGATCTGCCGCCGCAGCGGCCGGACCGGCAGCTCGACCCCGGCCATCGCGCCGACGGCCGCCGACCAGGCGCCCGCCGCGCACACCACCGCGGAGGTGGCGACCGGGCCCGCGTCGGTGCGCACCCCGGTCACCGCACCGCCGGTGACCTCGATGCCGGTCACGGCGCAGTGCCGCTGGATCCGCGCGCCGCAGCGGCGCGCTCCGGCGGCGTAGCCCTGCACCACGCCGTCCGGGGTGCAGTGCCCGTCGGTGGGGGAGAAGGCGCCGGCGAGCACGTCGTCCACGGACACGGGTGGCGAGAGCTCGCCCGCCTCCCGTGCGGTGAGCATCCGGCTGGGGACACCGCAGGCGTTCTGCAGCCGCACGGACTCCTCGAACGCCGCCACGTCCGCCGGATCGGTGAGCAGGAACAGGTAGCCGTTCCGGCGCAGGTCGATGCAGCCGCCGGGCCGTTCGTCGAAGCGGGCGAACGCGCGCAGGCTGCGCGCACCGAGCTCGATGTTGACCGGGTCGGAGAACTGCGCCCGCACCCCGCCTGCCGCCTTGCCCGTGCTGCCGGAGCCGAGTTCGCCGCGTTCCAGCAGGAGCACATCCGCTCCCGCCTCGGCGAGGTGGAAGGCGATGGAGGTGCCCATCGCCCCGCCACCGATCACGACGACCTCGGCCCGGCCCGGCGGGGTCACTCGGTGCCGCCCAGTTCGGGCGGCAACCGGTAGCCGCGGTCCGGCTCGACGGTGGCCACGTCCATCTGGGCCTTCTGCAGCTTGCCGGAGAAGTCCCAGTTCAACGACTGCCAGCGGGTGAACTGGTCGAGCACCCAGATGCCCGACTGCCTGCTGCCGTTCCCGGACCGCCCGTTGCCGCCGAACGGCAGGTGCGCCTCCGCGCCGGAGGTCGAGTTGTTCACGCTGACCATGCCGGCCCGGGTGCCCTGGCGGAACCGGAAGGCCGTGGCCGGGTCGGTGGTGTAGACGGCGGCGGAGAGGCCGTATCCGGGCGCGTCGCCGAGCTCGATCGCCTCGTCCAGGCTGTCGAAGGTGCTGACCCCGACGATCGGGCCGAAGGTCTCCTGGGCGAACACGTGGTCCTCGGGGCGCAAGCCGTCCAGCAGCACGGGGTGGTAGAACAGCCCGGCCTCCGGGTCTCCCAGGAATCCGGCGCGCGGCGCGTCACCGCGGATCCGCCCGACGAACTCGGACCCCAGGACCCGGTGGTGGTCGGCGATGGTGTCCAGCACCGCTTCGAAGCCGTTGGCGAACTTCTGGTCGAGCAGCGGCCCGTAGAGCACCTCCTGCGCCGGGTCGCCGATCACCGCGTCGCGCAGCGCGCGGTCGAGCCTGCTCACGAACTCGTCGTGCACGTCCCGGTGCACGATCAGGTTGCCGAGCGAGGTGCAGCGCTGCCCCGCCGTTCCCCAGCCGGAGAACAGCGCGCCCTCCACGGCCAGGTCGAGGTCGGCGTCCGCGGCCACCACCATCGGGTTCTTCCCGCCGAGCTCCAGGCAGGGGCTCTGGGCGTAGCGGCCGCACAGCTCGCCGATGCGCGAGCCGACGGCGCTGGAGCCGGTGAAACCCACCTTGTCGACCAGGCCGTCGCGCAGCGCGGTCTCCAGCCCGGCGTAGGTGGCCTCGCCGTCGGCGTACACCAGGTTCAGCACGCCGCGCGGCACCCCGGCCCGCCAGGCCAGCTCGGCGACGGCGCGCGCGGCCGCGGCGGCGTACTCGGCCGGTTTCCACACCACCGCGTTGCCGCAGAGCAGGGCTGGCACCAGGTACCAGGACGGCACCGCCACCGGGAAGTTCCCCGCGGTGATCACCGCTGCCACGCCCACCGGAACCCGGAAGGTGAACAGCTGCTTATCCGGCATCTCGGAGGGCACCGTCTGCCCGTAGAGCCGCCTGCCCTCGCCGAGGAAGAAGTCGCAGGTGTCGACGATCTCCTGGACTTCGCCGAGCGCTTCGGCGTAGGGCTTGCCGATCTCCCTGGTCACGAGCCGGGCGAGCGACTCCTTGTTCGCCTCGACCAGCCTGCCGAGCTCGGCGACGACCCGGCCGCGCACGGGAGCGGGCACCTGCGCCCACTCGCGCTGCGCGGTGCGGGCGGCCTTCGCGGCGGCGTGCAGCGCGTCCGCTCCGCCGAGCTCGACCCGCGCCACCACGTCGTCCAGCCGCGCGGGGTTGCGGGAGAGGTACTCGCCGGTGCCGGACCCGGTCGCCGCCTCGTGCGCGCCTGCTCCGATCACCGAACTCACCGTCGTCGACACCGTGGTCCACCTCTTCCTCGTGCGTGCTTGCGGGTGCGTGCTCGCGCTCGTGCCGTCGGCGGCCGGGGCCGGTCGGCGAGTCGCTCGTCGGGAACCGGGAAATCGGGTACCGGGGCGTCGGGCAGGGCGGAGCGGGGAGCCGCCGGAGCGCGGAGGACTGCCGGCTGCGGTGTGCGACCGGCCGTGGAACTCACGGTAACCGCGCAGGCGTTCGAACATCGAGCATCAGAAGAGTGATTTCCTGACGTTCTGAGCGACAGCGATGCTATTGCTCCGCGAGATCGTCCGCCGCGCGTCCCGGGGCCCCGCGTCCCTAGAGCCCGCATCCCGAGAGCCCGGTGCCCGAACCCCGTTCCCAGCACCCCGCCCCGCGTGCCAGGTTGCGGGGGAACCGCGAACCGGAGGAACCGATGACCGACCTGATGTGGACCGACGCGGACGTGACCGCGGCCCTGGACCTCGACACGGCGATCCGCTCGCAGCGGACCGCGTTCGAAGCGCTCGCCGACGGCCGGGCGCGGCTCGCCCCGAAGGTCTCGGTGCCCAGCGGCACCGGCACCGCGCTGAGCTACCTCGGCACCGTCTCGCCGGAGCACGGCGCCGTCGCCAAGCTCATCTCGGTGCACCCGGGCAACGCCGAGCTGGACCTGCCGGTGATCTCGGGGACCCTTCTGGTGCTCGACGCCCGCACCGGCGGACCGCGCGCGGTCCTGGCGGGCACCGCGCTCACCGAGCTGCGCACCGCGGCGGGCAGCGCGGTCGCCGTCGACGCCCTCGCTCCCGGAGCGGCGGCCGACCTCGCGGTGCTCGGTTCCGGCGTCCAGGCCCGGGCGCACGTGCGCGCCATCGCCCGCGTGCGGGAGCTGCGGAGCGTCCGCGTGCACGGCCGGAACCGGCAGCGGCGGGAGGCGCTCGCCGCCGAGCTCGCCGCCGAACTCGGGCTCGACGTGCGCCCCGCGGACACCGCCGAGCAGGCCGTCCGCGGCGCCGCGATCATCGCCACCTGCACGCTGAGCGCCGAGCCGGTCGTCGCGACCGACCTGCTGGAACCCGGTGCCACGGTGGTGTCGGTGGGCTCCTTCGAACCGCACCGCCACGAGGTCGACGCGGAGCTCGTGCGGCGCGCGGGGGCGGTCGTGGTCGACGATGCGGACACCGCCGCCGGCCACGCCGGCCCGATCGTGCGCGCGCTGCGCGACGGGGACCTGGACCGGGCCCGGCTGCGCTCGCTCGGCGAGGTGCTGACCGGGCGCGCTCCGGGCCGCACCGCGCCGGAGGACCTGGTGTTCTACAACAGCGTCGGCGTGGGGGTGCAGGACGCCGCCGCGGCGCACGCGGTGCTCGGCACGCTCTAGGAGGGCTCGGATGGGTTTCGCGCGGCGGTTGGCGGACTCGCTTGCCGGAGTGCGCCCGGACTTCCCGGGCCGCCTCGGGTTCGCCGCGTGGGACCTGCGCGAGCGGGTGCCGGTGCTCAGCGGCGCCGACCGCGAGGTGCACCCGGCGAGCACCATCAAGGTGCTCGTGATGATCAGCGCGCTGCGGGGCGTCCACGGTGGACTGTTCACCCTGGACGACCAGATGCCGGTTCCCGCGGAACGAGCCGGAGGTTCCGGCGTGCTGCACGAACTGTCCGGAGTGGATCGGCTCGCCCTCGGCGACCTGATCACGCTCATGATCGTGATCAGCGACAACGCCGCGACGAACGCGGTGATCGACGCCGTGGGCTTCCCGGCGATCGCCCGCTGCGCCACCGACCTGGGGTGCACTGCCACCCGGGTGGAGCGGCGGCTGATGGACGTGCGGGCCCCGGGCCGGAACACGACCAGCGCCCGCGACCAGGCGCGGATCCTGGACCGGCTCGCCACCGCGCGGGCGCTGCCACCGGACCTGACCGCGCACGCGCTGCGCGTGCTCTCCCGCCAGCAGGTGCGCGATCGGCTGCCCGCGCTGCTGCCGGAGGGCGTCCGCTGCTGGAACAAGACCGGCGAGATCGCGCACTCCCGGCACGACGTGGCGCTGATCGGCGACCACCGGCCGCGCGCGGTGGTGGCCGTGCTGGTGGACGAGCTCGCCGACGAGCGGGCCGCGCACCGCCTCGCCTGCGACCGCATCGCGGACCTCGGACTGCGCGTGTTCCACGCGCTGGGGTGACGTCCTCGGCCGGTCGTCAGCGCCGGTGGACGGGTTCTCCGTCCACGAAGGTCAGTTCCACCCGGGCCCGGCCGATCTCCTGCGGCGGCAGGGAGAACGGGTCGCGGTCGAGCACCACGAGGTCGGCCGCCTTGCCCGGCTCCAACGACCCGGTCTCGGCGGCGAACCCGTTCGCGCGCGCCGCGCCCGCGGTGTGCGCGGTCAGCGCCGTCTCCAGCCGCAGCGCCTGCTCCGGCAGGAACGCCGAGGCCCCGCCCGGTTCGCGGCGGTTCACCGCGGCGTGCACCGCGGCGAGCGGATCGGGATCGGAGACCGGCCAGTCGCTGCCCGCGGCGAGCGGGGCGCCCGCTTCGTGCAGCGACCGGAACGGGTACTGGCGCGCGGCGCGCTCGGCACCGAGGCGCGGGATGGTCAGCTCCGTCATCGCCGCGTCGGGGACCGCCCAGGCCGGCTGGACGTTCGCGGTCACGCCGAGCTCCCGGAACCGCGGCACGTCGTTCGGGTGCACCACCTGCACGTGCGCGATCTGGTGGCGCAGCCCCGAACCCGGCGCGGCGGCGACGGCGTCCAGCGCCGCGCGCACCGCCCGGTCACCGACGGCGTGGAAGTGCACCGCGAAGTCCGCGGCGGCGAGCGCGGTGACGACCTCCCGCAGCTCGGCGTCCGGGAGGTGGGCCAGCCCGCGGCCCTGCTCGCCGAGGTAGGGGGCTTCCATGGCTGCGGTGCGGTTCTCGCACACCCCGTCCAGCATGACCTTCACGTGCTCGGCCCGGAACCGCTCGCCGCGCGCCCGACGCCGCCGCTCGACCAGCTCCGGGATCTGCTCCGCGCCGCGGCGGCGGTCCCACCACAGCGCGCCCTGCACCCTGGCGCGCAGCCGCCCCGCGCGGTCGAGTTCCCGGTAGGTGTCCAAGACGTCCGCGTGCCCCAAGTAGGCGCCGACGATCGCGTCCTGCCACCCGGTGACGCCGTGCGCGTGCAGCACCCGCTGGCCCTCCAGCAGCGCCGCGCGGTGCTCGCCGGGATCCGGGGCGGGCAACGCGCGGGCCACGAGGTCCGCGGCGCCCTCGTGCAACGTCCCGGTGGGCCGGCCGCGCCCGTCCCGCTCGATCCAGCCGTCCGGGGGATCGGGGGTGTCCGCGCGCACCCCGGCGAGGCGCAGCGCGGCGGTGTTCGCCCAGGCGCTGTGCAGGTCGCGGTTGAGCAGGTACGCGGGCCGGTCCCCGGTCACCGCGTCCAGCTCGCCCGCGGTCGGCGCGCCACCGGGGAACAGCGGCGAGTCCCAGCCGCCGCCGAGCACCCAGCCGGCACCGCCGTGCGCGGCCACGGTCCGCAGGCACTCCGCTGCGCTCGTCGCCGCCGTGAGGTCGCAGCGCAGCCGCCGCAGCCCGCCGAACACCGGGTGCGCGTGCGCGTCCTGGAACCCGGGCAGCAGCAGCCGCCCGGACAACCGCACCACCTCGGTGCGGCTCGTGATCAGCGGCCGCACCGCCGGCTCGCCCAGCGCGAGGACGCGGCCCGCCCGCACGGCGAGCGCGTCGGTGCGCGAACCGCCGGCGTCCGAGGTGACGACCGGGCCGTCCACGAACGCCAGGTCGGCGCCCGTCAGCGATGCTCCTCGCCGGTGATCACCGAGACCGCGAGCTCCCGGTCGTGCTCGTCCACCTCCGGGACCTGGAACCCGGTGCCGCGGATGTGGTCGACCAGCGCCGCGTCCGGCGGGACCCCGTGCTTGCGTAGGTAGTAGCCGACCGCGCCGGGCCAGATCCACCGGCCGTCGGTGTGGAAGGTCAGCGGCACGTCGGCGGGAGCGGCGGGGTCGAGCTGGTCGGTGTCGTAGCTGCGCGCCGCCAGCACCACCGGCGCCCGGTCGAGGTAGTCGACGAGCCCGCGCAGCTCCGCGTCGTCGATCCCGGGCCGGTCCACCTGCGGGCGCCCGTCCTCGTCGACCGAGTCGAAGACCTCCGCGGTGCGCAGCGCGGGCGTGCGGGTGGCGCTGCCGGTCGCGTCCGGGATTCCCGCGCCCCGCGCGAGCCAGGCGGGGATGTTCGCGCCCGCGCGCGGGTAGGTGCGCAGCTCCGCGGCGAACTCCTCGGGCGGCGGGGTGCGGTTCCAGCCCGGCTCGTGGTCGCCGTTGAAGTCGACGCTGTAGCTGCTGGGCCGCTGCAGGCGGTAGAGGGCGCTGATCCAGGTCCCGCGGTCGGCCTCGTGCATGCCGTGGCGGAGGCGGGCGAACAGCCCCGCGACCGCGTCCGGGACCGCGATCGGGATCGGGGTGCCGTTGGGAGCCAGCAGTTGCGCGGCGAGCTCGGCGTGCCCGCCCACGGCGCGGTACTCGACGGTGACCTCGCTCCACGCGGGGGGCATGGAGCGCAGCAGCACCCGGCCCACCTCCTGGATGAGGTTCTGCTGCGCCGCCTGGTCCAGCGCACCCGGCGGATCCTGCGGATCCGGTCGGTGGGGCCCCTGCTCGGGGAGTCCCGGTTGGCTCATGCCTGCATCCTCCCAGCCCATGCGCGGGCGGCGGAGCCGATTCCCCGAACTCGTGCGCGCCCGACGTCCTGCGTTCACCCGCGCGAAGCCGCGGGCGGACAACTGCCGCGCCCAGAGCTTAAGACCCCGGACGAGTGAGTGTCGGCGGCCAGCTGTCCCCTTCCCGGCGATCTCCGATTAGCCTGGTCAGCGGCTTGCCGGCACATCACGGGCGGGTTTCGCCGTGAACTTCGGATGACGGCGCGAATGTCGGATACGACGATTGTTGACAATAAATCCAGCTCGGGTTTAGCTTCGATCCATCGCCGGCGAGACGTGGAGGTGACCATGCGGGCCCATGAGCACGGCCTTCCCCGTCCCCTCCGCTGGCTGGCTTCTTCATCGCTCTGGCTGCGACATTGAGGCTGATCACCGCTTGAGGCGGTGATCACGACGCGCAGCGCGTGCGGCCGGCCGAGCCGGGCCCCGCGGGACCAGTCCCTGAGCGGTGCTCGAACTCCCTCGCCGGAACACGCCCCTTCTGTAGGTAACTCTGGTGGGGGGCATCGCGGCGCCCATGCCATGCACTGCACTTGGGAGGAGGTTCGGCCGGTGGCACTCGTCGACTGCGACCCGCTGATGAGGGTGACCTGGACAGATCCGGTGACGGGGAAGAACGGGTTCCTCGTCGTGCACAGCCTGGTGTCAGGCCTGGCGACCGGCGGAACCCGGATGCGCGCCGGATGCACGATGTCGGAGGTGGAGGACCTGGCGCGGGGGATGGCCCGCAAGACCGCCGTGTTCGACCTGCCGGTCGGTGGCGCCAAGGGCGGCATCGACTGCGATCCCAAGGACCCGGACGCGCACGGCGTGCTGCGCCGCTTCGTCGAGGCCATGCGTCCGTGGATCGACGCGCACTGGGTGACCGCCGAGGACCTGGGCGTGCCGCAGCACCTGATCGACGACGTGTTCGTCGAGGCCGGGCTGCAGCAGTCCTACCACGCGGCGATCCGCCGGGCGCCCGACGTGGAGCACACGCTGCGCCGGGTGCGGGCCGGGCTGAACGCGCCCGTTCCCGGCGGGCTGCTGCTCGGGGATGTGGTCGGCGGCTACGGCGTGGCGCAGTGCTGCCTCGGCGTGGTGCACGCCCGCGCCTGGGACCACGCGAGCACCACCGTCGCGGTGCAGGGCGTGGGGACCATGGGTGGCGGTGCCGCCTGGTACCTGCACGAGGCCGGGCTGAAGGTGGTCGCGGTGGCCGACGCCGCGGGTTCGCTCTACCACCCGGACGGGCTCGACGTGCCCGCGCTGCTGGAGGCCCGGGACCGGTTCGGCGAGATCGACCGCGACCAGGTGCCCGCGGACGTGCAGCGGCTGCCGCGGGACGCGGTGCTCTCGATCGACGTGGACGTGCTGATCCCGGCCGCGGTGTCCTACGCGATCACCCCGGAGCGGGTGGCCCAGGTCAACGCCAAGGTGATCATCGAGGCGGCGAACACGCCGGTCACCGCCGAAGCGGAGCGGCAGCTGGCGGACCGCGGAGTGCCGGTGATCCCGGACTTCGTGGCGAACTCCGGCGCGGTCGCCTGGGCGTGGTGGCTGCTGCTGGGCCGGGTGGACGCCGACCCGGTGCTGTCGTTCAGCGTGCTCCGGGAGGAGATGCTGGCGAAGATCCCGCCGCTGCTGGCGGCCTGGGACGCCGACGGCACCACGCCGCGCACGGCCGCGCTGCGGCTCGCGGACTGGCAGACCGAGCAGAACAAGGTGGCGGAGGCCGAGGGGAGGCTGCTGGTCAGCATTCCGTAGGCTCACCGCATCAGACTGGAACGTGGGCGCCATCCCGGCTCCGGGGTGGCGCGCACGCCCATTTCGGGGAAATCGTCGGAATGCGGATGGGCGTTACACCGGACTTCGGTCGCCACGACTTCGGGTGACAAGTGTGTGACAACCCGCTGTCGGGGTGCTAGCGTTGACCGCGGTTGCAGTTTTGGTTCCCAGAAGTACTAAAAAGTGCCTGCGAGACAAGTGTGGCGCAGGCGCTTTGTTGTGCCGGAGGCCGTTCGGCCCGGGTGATCATCTCGGCGACTTGGGGTTGACGCAGTGTCGGCCCTGGCCATCTGAAGTAGGAGTAAAGAGAATGGCTACCGGTACCGTTAAGTGGTTCAACGCTGAAAAGGGCTTCGGCTTCATCACCCCCGACGGGGGTGGATCCGATGTGTTCGCCCACTACAGTGCGATTGACGCCTCCGGTTTCCGCACGCTGGACGAGAACCAGCGCGTGGAGTTCGAGATCGCCCAGGGCCCGAAGGGTCCGCAAGCTTCGCAGATTCGCGGCATCGCCTGAGTCAAGCCGATAGCGAGAGGCCCACGCCTGCCAGGCGTGGGCCTCTCGCATGTTCGTCGTGGGCGCCGGCCGCGACGCGGTAGGCTGCCCACCCCGCTGAAGTCGATCTTTGCGAGGTTCCGGGTGTCCCTTCGTGTGTTCGTCGCCGGAGCCACCGGCGTGGTCGGTACGACGCTGCTGCCGAAGCTGCGGGAACGCGGGCACCACGTGACCGCGCTGCTGCGCACCGCCGGCCGCGCGCAGGGCGTGACCGGTGCCGACGAGGTCGTGGTGGCCGACGTGCTGGACCTGCCGCGGCTGCGCCAGGTGCTGCAGCGCGCGGAGCCGGACGTGGTGGTGGCGCAGGTGTCCGGCTTCCGCGGACCGGACTTCGACGACGCGCTGGCCCGCACCTCGCGGCTGTGGGAGCAGGGCACCGGGAACCTGGTCGAGGCGGCGGCCGATGCCGGGGTGCGCCGCGTGGTGGCGCAGAGCATGGTCGCCGCGTACTGCCCGAACGGCCACGACGTGCTGGACGAGGACTCGCCGCTGTGGATCGACGCCCCGGGGCGCTGGGGCGAGGTGGTGCGGGCGGTGGCCGACATGGAGCGCGCGGTCGTGGAGCGCACCGACCTGGAAGGCGTGGTGCTGCGCTACGGTTCCCTGTACGGGCCGGACACCTGGTACGCGCCGGGCGGACTGGTGCACGAGCAGGTCCGGGGCAGCGCGCTGCCGCTGGTCGTGGACGGGGTCGGGCTCACCTCGTTCACCCATGTGGAGGACGCGGCCAGCGCCGTCGTGGAAGTGCTGGAGGCAGGGGAGACCGGCACCTACAACGTGGTGGACAACGAACCCGCGGAATACGCCGAGTGGTTACCGGCGTACGCCCGGATGATCGGGGGCCCGGCGCCGTTGTCGCTGACGTTGGACCAGGCCAGGGCGCAGCTGGATTGGCTCACCGTGCACCGGCTGACCGAGCAGCGGGGGGCGACGAATTTCCGGCTCCGGGAGACGTTGGGCTGGCGTCCGGGATGGCCCAGTTGGCGTGAGGGATTCGCGACGATGTTCGGCCTCTGGCCGGGCTGAGCGCCGGGGCGAGTTCGCACTGGAAATGGCGAGTTGCTTTCGCGCGTCCGGTGGCGCGGAAAGGCCGGGATCGCTCGTTCCAGGCGGTGCAGGTGATCGTGGTTAAGCTACCGGGTTCCGGAATGGTGCGGGGCAAGTTCTAGGAACTTTCCGAAAAGAACTTGACCTCCGTATCGGGTGCGACTAATGGGTCCGCAACGCGCCGCGCCCCGGAATCCGGCATTCGTCGTGATCGGCGCGCGGCGCGCGGGGATCCCGTCAGTCGCGTTCGTAGTCCTCGTCATCGGGGACCACCAGCTGCTGGTCCGCGAGATCGGCCGGATCGGCCTCCGCGGACGATTCGGCGGGGACGGTGAGGTCCTCGCCCGCGGTGTCCTCGGCGGGACGGTTCTGATCGGCTGCGTCGGCTTCCGGAGTCTCGGGGTTCACGGCGCTCCTTCCGCGGATCGGGCTTCTCGACGCCACCGTATCGGTCCCGGCCGCGTTCAGCCCCCGAGCGGCGGGAAGTCCGGCCGGCGCCGCTCGTGGAAGCTGCGCACCCCCTCGCGCACGTCGGGGCGGCCGAAGGCGGTGACCATCCGGTTGTTCGCGTCGGCCCGGGCCGTCTCCAGTCCGCTGTCCAGGCCGGAGTAGATCTGCTCCTTGATGTCGGCCAGCGACGCGGGGGAGCACTCGGTGGCCAGCACGTGCGCGTACTCCAGCGCCGCCGCCAGCACCTCCGAGGCGGGCAGCACCCGGTCCACCAGTCCCATCCGGTGCGCCTCGGTGCCCGGCAGGGTCCGGGCCGAGAGCATCAGGTCCAGCGCGGCGCCCGCGCCCACCAGCTTCGGCAGCAACCAGGAGATGCCGTGCTCGGCGACCAGGCCGCGCCTGCTGAACGCGGTGGTGAACTTGGCGTCCTCGGCCGCGAAGCGCACGTCCGCGAACAGGGCCGCGACCAGGCCGATCCCGGCGACCGGCCCGTTGATCGCGGCGATGATGGGTTTGCGGATCCGGATCGACAGCGAGATCGCCCGCTCGTCGACGTCCGGCTCGGGGGTGTCGCCCAGTGCGGAGAGGTCCGTGCCCGCGCAGAACCCGCGCCCGGCACCGGTGACGACCACCGCGCGCACGGACGGGTCGGCGTCGGCTTCTTCCAGCAGGTCGAAGTAGCGCCGCCGCATGCTCGGCGTCCACGCGTTGAGCCGGTCCGGCCGGTTGAAGGTCAGCAGTAGCACCGCATCCCGGTGCTCGACCAGGATCTCGTCGTCCTCCGGCACCTGATCACCTCCGTGGCGAGTGCTTTCGGAAACTACCGAGCCGCACCAGGGGGTTCAACCGGCGATCGAGCGACCCGGACGGGCGAGCAGAGATCACCACCCGTGATCGCTCCGGCGCGGACGAGATGCTCGGTCTCCGCGGTCGCCGACCACGTCGCGCCTGATGAAGTCGTGCAGGACCTGCCGCATCCGCGGGACCGAACGTTCCGGGCGGCCGGTGAGGACTCCGATGCCGAGTCCGTCGATCAGGGCGGTCAAGCGCACCGCGAGCTCCTCGGCGTCACCGCCGGTGAACACGCCCTGCCGCTGCCCCTGCCGGATGGTTCGCGCGATCGTGTCGTGCCACCGGGTGTAGGAATCGCCGTGCAGCCCGCGCAGCTCGGGGCGCAGCGCGCTCTCGTTCCACACCTGCAACCAGATCGACCACTCGCGGCGCAGCTCCGGGGAGCCGGGCAGCTGGAGCTCCACCAGGCGCAGCAGCCGCCGGTGCGCGTCGTCGATGCTGTGCAGCTCGGCGACCTGCCGGTCGAAGGCCTGGCGCACCGAGTGCCGCAGCGCCTCGGTCAGCAGGTCGTCGCGACCCGGGAAGTGGTAGTGGATCGCGGCCGCGCTCACCCCGCACGCCTCGGCGATGTCGGCGACCCGCACCGAGTGGTAACCGCGCTCGGCGATGAGCTCCCAGGCCGCGTCGAGGATCTGCTGGTAGCGGTCGCCGCCGGACCGTTCCGGTGGACGTGCCGCCCGCCGCGGTGCCGCGGCCACCGTCTCCGCGTCGTCCTGGCCGTTGATCAGCCAGTTCACCGTCACCTGGCCGAGCTCGGCGATGCGGGTGAGCTCGACCGGCGTGAACCGCCGGACCCCGCTCAGCGACTTGGACAGCTTGCTGGCGTCCAGCCCGATCCGGTCGGCGAACTCCCGGTGGCTGCCCTGGTGTGCGGCCACCACCTCGCGAACCCTGGCGCGCAAGGCGGCGGGTCCGGCGTCTTCGGGCGGTTCGGAGGTCATCGTCTCGTGCGGTCGTGGGGTCGGGGAGTCAGGCGCGGCGCGCGGGCAGGACGCTACCAGCGCCGCGGAAACCCTCGAACTGCGTGCGCGGCGGTTCCGGACGGTGACCGGGGACCGTTCCTTAGCACCTCACGGTCCGCTTGATCGGCCCCCCTCAGCCGAGACGAGCCGTCGGTGCACCGTCAGGATGTGGGAATGACGGGAACTACCGCCTCGACGACGACGCAGCGGTGGCAGGCGCTGGGGGTGTGCCTGCTGGCGGGATTCATGACCCTCCTCGACGTCAGCATCGTCAACGTCGCGCTGCCGTCCATGCAGCAGGGGCTGGACGCCCCGCCGGTGGCGCTGGGCTGGGTGGTGTCCGGCTACGCGTTGACCTTCGGGCTGGTGCTGGTGCCCGCCGGGCGGCTCGGCGACGACCGCGGGCGCAGCCGGATGTTCGTGCTCTCGCTGCTGCTGTTCACCGCGGCCAGCGCGGCCGCCGGCTTCGCGCCGTCGGCCCTCTGGCTGGTGGTCGCCCGGCTGGTGCAGGGCGTCGCGGGCGGCATGCTCAACCCGCAGGTCCTGGGCCTGATCCAGCAGCTGTTCCAGGGCCCCGAACGGGCGAAGGCCTTCGGCATGTTCGGCGCGGTCATCGGCGTGTCCACCGCGATCGGCCCGCTGCTGGGCGGGCTCATCATCGAGTTCGCGGGGAGCGAGCAGGGCTGGCGCTGGGTGTTCTTCGTGAACGTGCCGATCGGGCTGTTCGCGCTGGCGTTCGCCGCGAAGGTGCTGCCGAAGGACGAGGTGGAGGAAGGGCCGCGCAGCCTCGACCTGGTCGGGGTGCTGCTGCTGGCCGGGGCGTTGCTGGCGGTGCTGCTGCCGCTCATCCAGCAGGAGAGCGGGGCGGGCACGCCGTGGTACCTGCTGGGCGCGGCGCCGGTGCTGCTGGTGCTGTTCGTGCTGTGGGAGCGGTACTACCGCGGCCGCGGCCGGGAACCGCTGGTGGACCTGGGGCTGTTCAGCATCCGCAGCTACAGCTTCGGCACCGCGCTGGGGATGCTGTACTTCGCCGGGTTCACCAGCATCTTCTTCGTGCTGGCCCTGTACTTCCAGCGCGGGCTGGGGTATTCGCCGCTGCAGGCGGGGCTGGCGATGACGCCGTTCGCGATCGGTTCCGCCACGTCCTCGGCGGTGACCGGGCGGCTGGTGAACAGGTTCGGCCGGTCGCTGGTGGTGCTGGGGCTGGTGGGGGCGCTGGCGGGACTGGTGGTGACCGATCTGCTGCTGTCGACGGGGCCGGGGGCGGCCGCGGGCCTGGTGGTGGCGGCACCGCTGCTGCTGGCCGGGGTCGGCAGCGGGCTGGTCATCTCGCCGAACCAGACCGTCACGCTCTCCAAGGTGGACGCGGCCCGGGGCGGGACCGCGGCGGGCGTGCAGCAGACGGGGCAGCGGCTCGGCACGGCCATCGGCACCGCCACCGCGTCCGGGTTGTTCTTCGGCGCGATCGCCACCGGCGGCTACGACGCGGCGATCTCGATCGGGCTGCTCGTCGCGGTCGGGTTCGTGACGCTGGCGCTGCTGCTGGCGGTGGCCGAGCAGCTCATCCTGACTCGGCGTCGCTGACCGGTTCGGCGGTGGCCAGCCGGGACTTGCGGTACCCGTAGAGCAGGTAGATCGCCAGGCCGACCACGAGCCACACGGCGAACCGCAGCCAGGTCAGCACGCTCAGGTTCGACATCAGGTACAGGCAGGCGACGGCGGTCAGCACGGGCAGCACCGGGGACCACGGCATCCGGAACGGGCGCGGCAGGTCCGGTTCGCGGCGGCGCAGCACCGGGATCGCGATGGCCACGATGACGAAACCGGACAGCGCGCCGATGCTGACCATGTCGGCGAGCTCGGAGATCGGGATGAACCCGCCGAGCAGCATCACCAGCACCGCGCCGCCGATCGTCACCCGGTGCGGGGTCCCCCACTTCCGGTGCACCTGGGAGAGCTTCGGCGGCAGCAGCCCGTCCCGGCTCATCGCGAACCCGATCCGGCCGATGGTCACCAGCTCCACCATCATCACCGAGGTCAGGCCGGTGACGGCGCCGAGCGCGATGAGCGCGGCGACCCAGTGCGCGCCGACCGAGTGGAAGGCGGCGGCCAGCGGTGCGGCCTCGTCGATCTGCCGGTAGTCGACCATCGCGCTGAGCACGAGCGCCACCAGCACGTACAGCACGGTGCACACGATCAGGCTGCCGAGCAGGCCCACCGGCAGGTCCCGCTTGGGCCGCTTGGTCTCCTCGCCGAGGTTGGCCAGCGCTTCGAAACCGGTGTAGGCGAAGAAGACGATCGCGGCCGCGGTGAGCACCCCGCCGAACCCGTACATCGACTGCTCCATGCCGAGCGCCGCGGACACCAGCGGCTGCTCCAGCACGCTCGCGCCCTGCTCGGCGGGCTGCGCGGGCGGCACGAACGGGGTGAGGTTCGCGCCGGTGAAGAAGAACAACCCGGCGATGACGACCAGCACGCAGACCGACACCTTGACCACGACCAGCACGTTGGTCAGCCAGGACGACTCGCGGATGCCGAGCACGGCCACGATGGTGAGCACGCCGATGATGAGGACGGCGCCGACGTTGACCGTCGCCTCCTCGCCGAACCACTCCGGCGGCAGCCCGAGCAGGCTGGAGACGTAGCCCGACCAGCTGCGGGACACCACCGCGGCGCCGAGCGCGAACTCCAGCAGCAGGTCCCAGCCGATGATCCAGGCGAAGATCTCGCCGAGCGTCGCGTACCCGTAGGTGTAGGCGCTGCCCGCCGTCGGCACCGCCGCGGCCAGCTCGGCGTAGCAGAGCGCGGCCAGCGCGGCGACCACGCCGCCGATCAGGAACGCCACCACCACCGCGGGCCCGGCGTGCTCCTTGGCCTCGACGCCCGCCAGCGTGAAGACACCGGTCCCGATGATGATGCCGATGCCGAAGCCGACGAGGTCGACACCGGACAGCCGCCGCGCGAGGCCGCTGCGTTCGGTGCGGTCCAGCACGTGCTGGACGGGAAGAGTTCGCAGAACACCCACGGGCAGCACGGTAGAAGCTCGCGGAGGTGAAAGCGAAACATCCGGCGCGGCGTGATGGACCTGGTACCGGAGTGGGACCGATCGGCGCAGCGCGGCGACCCGTGCGGGCCAGCGGCTGCGCCGATCGGGGGCTCAGGCCACGACCTGGGTGGTGTCCCGGTCCCACGCCCGGTGCCCGGCGAGCACCGCGGCGAACTCCTCGATGAACTCGGCGGGCAGTCCCGCGCCGCCGGGCACCGCGGTCACCACGCCCTGGTCGCTGACCACGTTGTCGCCCTCGCCGGCGTGCCGCACGAAGTCCAGCCCGGCGCGTTGCAGCAGGGCGAGCCCCTCGTCGCTGGCGCCGACCGGCTTGGCGTGTTTGAACGCCTCCGCCACGAAGTGCGCCGCGTAGCCGTCCTTGGACAGCGCCTGCACGCTGTCGGCGCCCCCGGGCACGATCACCGCGTCGTAGACCGCGGAGGACACCGTGGGGATCGCGCGGTCCACCTCGACCTGGCTCTCGTCGGCGCCGCGCACGCTGCCGTCGCGGGTGCCGAGCACCTCCGCGACCGCGCCGCGCTCGGCGAAGCCGTCGCGCAGCTGCGCCACCTCCGCCTGGTCGACCCCGTCGGAGACGAGCAGCGCGATGGTGCGGGTGGCGATGGTGTCCTGCACCGAGTTCGCCTGGCTCAGCGCGGGAGAGCGGTCGTCGTGGCCCGGTCCGGACGCGGCCTCGGGCGGGGTCACACCGATCCCCTCGGCGACGGCGACGGCGAGGTCGTGGTCGATGTGGTTGATCTGCGCGACCGCGCCCTCCCGCACGTGCATGTGCTCGACCTTGCCGAGTTCGAAGCGGAACGCGGCGATGATGTGCTCCCGCTCCCACCAGGCCATGCTGTTCCAGAACAGCCTCGCCTGGGTGTAGTGGTCCTGGAAGCTCTCGCTGCGTTGGCGGATCTTCGCGCCCTCCACCTTCTCCTGGTAGTGCTCGAAGGCGCCCTCGCCGGCCCCGGCGAGCACCGGGCAGCCGCCGCCGAGGCTGTTGTTCGAGTAGCTGGCCTGCCCGCGGTGGATCCGGTGCTGCTGGAACCCGTCGCGCTGGTTCGTGGAGACCTCCGCGACCGGCCGGTTCACCGGGATGTGCGCGAAGTTCGGTCCGCCCAGCCGGATCAGCTGGGTGTCCAGGTAGGAGAAGTTCCGCGCCTGCAGCAGCGGGTCGTTCGTGAAGTCGATGCCGGGCACCACGTTCGCGGTGTGGAAGGCGACCTGCTCGGTCTCGGCGAAGAAGTTGTCCGGGTTGCGGTCCAGCACCATCCGGCCGACCGGGCGCACCGGCACCTGCTCCTCCGGGATGATCTTCGTCGCGTCCAGCAGGTCGAAGTCGAAGTCGTGCTCCCGGGACTCCTCGACCAGCTGCACGCCCAACTCCCACTCGGGGAAGTTCCCGGACTCGATGGCGTCCCACAGGTCGCGGCGGTTGAAGTCGGGATCCTTGCCCTGCACCTGCTGGCACTCCTCCCACACCAGCGAATGGGTGCCCAGCTTCGGCTTCCAGTGGAACTTCACGAACGTGCCGGTGCCCGCGGCGTTGACGAACCGGAACGTGTGCACGCCGAAGCCCTGCATCATGCGGTAGCTGCGCGGCAGCGCCCGGTCCGACATCAGCCACATGATCATGTGCAGCGTCTCGGGCTGCAGCTGCACGAAGTCCCACAGCGTGTCGTGCGCGGACTGCGCCTGCGGGATCTCGTTGTGCGGCTCCGGTTTCACCGCGTGCACGAAGTCGGGGAACTTGATGCCGTCCTGGATGAAGAACACCGGCATGTTGTTGCCGACCAGGTCGTAGTTCCCCTCCGCGGTGTAGAACTTCGTGGCGAAGCCGCGCACGTCGCGCACCGTGTCCGCCGAACCGCGCGAACCCGCGACCGTGGAGAAGCGGACGAACACCGGGGTGCGCCGCTGCGGATCGGTGAGGAACTTCGCGGCCGTGTAGTCGGCGAGGGAGGAGTCGTAGGCCTCGAAGTAGCCGTAGGCGCCCGCGCCGCGCGCGTGCACCACCCGTTCCGGGATGCGTTCGTGGTCGAAGTGGGTGATCTTCTCCCGCGCGTGGAAGTCCTCCAGCAAGGTGGGTCCGCGCGCGCCCGCGGTCAGCGAGTCGTCGGTGTGGCCGACGCGGACACCCTGCTGAGTGGTGAGGTAGGTGTCCTGCGGGTCGTGCCGCACTTCGTCGAGCTGGTCCTGCTTGTCGCGGTGAGAAGTCATGCCGAGCCTCCGGGAACGGGTAGTCCGTGCCCGATGGGTGCCCGCCCGGGCGGACCGGCATGCATCCGTGGCGGCGTCAGCCGAAGAACGGCAGCTGGTGGATGATCTCCGGGGCCGCCGCCAGCACCAGGAAGTGGATGGCGCGGCCGGCCAGGCTCACGCCGAGGAAGCCCAGCAGCGGCAACCCCGCCGCGCCGGAGAGGAAGCACAGCACGGTGAACGGCGGGAAGCTCGCCACCGCGCTCACGAACAGCACGCCCAGCCCCCACCACGGGTGCTGCTCGGTGCGGGCGTGGAACTTCTCCAGCCACGCCGCCCAGCGGCCGCCCTTGCGCGCCTCCGCCATCCGGCCGAGCCGGGTGCCGAGGCTGAACCCGCCCCGGCCCGCCAGGTAGAACAGCGTCTTGCCGGTCATCTGCCCGACCGCGGCGGCCAGCGCCAGCGCCCACCAGTTCAGCCCGTCCACGGTGGTGAGCACGCCGACGAGGTACAGCTCGATGTTGGCCAGCGGGAAGACGCTGCCCAGCAGCGCGGTGCCCGCCGTGGCCAGCAGCCACCCGATCATCGCGGGAACCCGGAGGTGGGTGCGCGCCTGCTGCCGAGGCGAGGGCGAGCGGGCATCGGGACGTACTCCACGGAACTCGGGCGCGGGACGGACCTCGAACGGGGGAACGGACCTCGAACGGGGGAACGGGCCGACCTTACCGGGCGGCGGATCGGCGCCGGTCAGCCCGGTTCGTCGGCGTCCGGGTTCCAGGAGAGCAACCGGACCCGGCTGACCGTGCGCAGGTGCCTGCGCATCGCGGCGGCCGCGGCCCGCGGCTGCCCGGCGCGGATGGCCTCGGCGATGCGCTCGTGCTGGGCCAGCGACTTCGGCGGGCGGTGCGGCTGGCGCAGCGATTCCTGGCGGCTCTCGGCGATCTCGGTGGCGATGGTGCGCATGAACTCGGCGAGCATCGAGCTGTGCGCGGCGGCGGTGACGGCCGCGTGGAACCGGCGGTCGCCTTCCCCGCCGAGTTCGCCGCGCTCCACCTGGGCGCGCATGTCGGCCAGCGCCGCGTCGATCTCGGCGAGGTCGGCGGTGGTGCGGCGTTCGGCGGCGAGCTCCGCGAGCTTGGTCTCCAGCCCTTCGCGGGCGTCGAGCACGTCCGGCAGCCGGTCGCGGCGGGCCACCAGCTCGTCCACCGGTTCGCCGTCCAGCTCGCGGCGCGCCAGGTAGGTCCCGCCGCCGTGGCGGACTTCGACGAGGCCCTGCACCTCCAGCACCACGATGGCCTGGCGCACGGAGGCGCGGCTGACCCCGAGCCGTTCGGCGAGTTCGCGCTCCGGCGGCAACCGGTCGCCCACGTCCAGGCCGGAGGCGGCGACGTGCTCGCGCAGGCGCAGCACGACCTGCTCGTAGAGCCTCGGCCTGGTCAGCGGCCGCAGCGCGTCGGACACCGGCGCCTCCCTCCCGCTTCGGCGCGGAATGGCCAGGTTAGCACCGGGAAAGCGGTCCAGTGGTCCGCGCGCCGGACCACTTCGGGTCTTGACGCCCCGGGGGCGTCGGCGCACAGTGGTCCAGCCAGTGAACCACTGTGTCCGGGCTCACCCGAGGCGCATGGACGGTGAGGAGACAACGGTGTCGCCCGAGCTGATATCCATCTACGCGCTCGTGGCCTGCTTCGTGCTGGCCACGACGATGTCGGTGAACATGGGGGTGCTGTCGTTCGCCGCGGCCTTCGCCGTCGGCAAGCTCGTCGGCGGCCTGTCCGACGACGACATCTTCGCCGGGTTCCCCGGCGACATCTTCGTGGTGCTCGTCGGCGTCACCTACCTGTTCGCGATCGCCCGCGCCAACGGCACCACCGACTGGCTGGTGCACTGGGCGGTGCGGCTGGTCGGCGGCAGGCTCGTGGTGATCCCGTGGGTCATGTTCGGCATCGCGGCGCTGCTCACCGCCATCGGCGCGGTCAGCCCCGCGGCCTGCGCGATCATCGCGCCGATCGCGCTGAACCTCGCTGCCCGGCACGGCATCAACCCGCTGCTGATGGGGGCGATGGTCGTGCACGGCGCGCAGGCAGGCGGTTTCTCGCCGATCAGCGTCTACGGCGTCATCGTCAACGGGGTCGTCGCCGACAACGCGCTGCCCGGCAGCCCGCTGGTGCTGTTCCTGGGCAGCTTCGCGCTGAACCTGCTGATCGCGGGCGTGGTGTTCGTCGTGTTCGGCGGGCTGCGCACCGCGCGGGCCGGTTCGCAGCCGGACGACGCCGCCGACGAACCGGAGGTGCTGCGCCTGGACCGGGACCGGATGCTGACGCTGCTCGGACTCGCCTCGCTGGTGGTGTGCACGCTGGTGTTCGAGCTCGACGCGGGCCTGGTCGCGATGACGGTCGCGGTGGTGCTGACCGTGCTGTCGCCGAAGGTCGCCGCGAACGCGCCCGCCGAGGTCACCTGGCCGACGGTGCTGCTGATCTGCGGCGTGCTCACCTACGTCGGGGTGCTGCAGGAGATGGGCACGATCGACTACGTGGGCCACGCCGTCGCCGGGGTCGGGCTGCCGCTGCTGGCGGCGCTGCTGCTGTGCTACATCGGCGGCGTCGTGGGGGCATTCGCCTCCTCGGTCGGGTTGATGGGCGCGCTGATCCCGCTGGCGGTGCCGTTCCTGGCGACCGGCACGATCGGGCCGATCGGCGTGGTGACGGCGCTGGCGGTGTCGGCGACGCTGGTGGACGTCAGCCCGTTCTCCACCAACGGCGCGATCGTGCTCGCCAACGCCAAGGGCGTGGACCGCGAGGTGTTCTTCCGCCGCCTGATGGTCTACGGCGGGGTGGTGGTCGCGGTGGGCCCGCTGCTGGCGTGGCTCGTGTTCGTCGTCCCCGGACTGGGGTGACATGGAACCGGAGGTAGGCATGGAACTGTTCCCGACGCTGCGCAGGCCGGAGGAGAAGGAGGCGGTGCGCTTCGGCGACCGCGCCCTCACCTACCCGGAGCTGGCCGCCGCCGCGGCGGGCGTCGCCGAGCGCGTCGGCGGTGCCCGGCGGGTGGCGGTGTGGGCCACGTCGGAGCTGGAGACCGCGGTGGCGGTGCTCGGCGCGCTCGCTGCCGGTGCCGCGGTGGTGCCGGTGAACCCGAAGGTGGGGGAGCGGGAGCTCGCGCACATCGCCGGGGACAGCGAACCGGAACTCCTGCTCGCCGCGCCCGGTTTCGAGATCCCGGCGGCGCTGGCCGAGGTTCCGCTGCACGAGGTGGACCTCGCACCCGGCGGCGAGCTGCCCGCCGAACCGGACGAGGAGCAGCCGGCGCTGATCGTCTACACCTCCGGCACCACCGGCCCGCCGAAGGGCGTGGTGCTGCCGCGGCGGGCCATCCGGGCGAACCTCGACGCGCTCGCCGACGCGTGGGAGTGGACCGCGCAGGACGTGCTGGTGCACGCGCTGCCGCTGTTCCACGTGCACGGGCTGATCCTCGGCACCCTCGGGCCGGTGCGGCTCGGCGGGACCGTGCACCACCTCGGCCGGTTCTCCTCGGCGGCGGTGGCCGCGGAGCTGGCCGGCGCGGCGACGATGCTGTTCGGGGTGCCGACGATGTACCACCGCCTCGCCGACGACGCCGAACGCGATCCGGAGCTGGCGGCGGCGGTCGGCCGTGCCCGGCTGCTGGTGTCCGGTTCGGCCGCGCTGCCCGCGGTGGAGCACGAGCGGATCTCCCGGCTGACCGGGCAGCGCGTCGTGGAGCGCTACGGCATGAGCGAGACGATCATGAATTCGGGCGTGCGCGCCTCCGGGGACCGCAGGCCCGGCTACGTCGGCCTGCCCTTCGACGGGGTGGAGATCAAGCTCGTCGACGACGCGGGCGCCGACATCGAGGTCAGCGACGACGAGACCGTCGGCGAGATCCTGGTCCGCGGCCGGAACCTGTTCACCGGCTACCTGAACCGGCCGGACGCCACCGCCGCCGCGTTCGCCGACGGCTGGTTCCGCACCGGCGACGTCGCCACCCGCGCGCCCGACGGCTACCTGCGGATCGTGGGGCGCAAGGCCACCGACATCATCAAGAGCGGCGGCTACAAGATCGGCGCGGGCGAGATCGAGAACGCGTTGCTGGAGCACCCGGTCGTCGCCGAGGTCGCCGTCACCGGGCAGGCCGATCCGGACCTGGGCGAGCGGATCCTGGCCTGGGTGGTGCCGACCGCGGAGCCCGCGGACGCGGACGAGACCGGCCGCGAGCTCGCCGAGCACGTGGCCCGGCTGCTCACCCCGCACAAGCGCCCGCGCGAGGTGCGGTTCGTGGGGTCCTTGCCGCGCAACGAGATGGGCAAGGTCATGAAGAAGGCGCTGGGGTGATCCGGTGGGCGCGCGCGAGCTGATCACCGCGGTGTGCGCGGACTTCACCGAGTTCGCGCCGCGCCGCACCGGAACCCGCCCGGTGGACGGCCCGCTGGGCTGGGACGGCTACGGCGAGCAGCGGCGCCGGGCCGCCGAGCGCACCGGAGCGGCCGAATCCGTGCTGTGCGGGCACGGCGCGGTCGGTTCCGGTCGCGCCGTGCTGGTCGCGTTCGAGTTCGGCTTCCTCGGCGGTTCGGTCGGGGAGGAGACCGGGGCGCGGGTGGTGGACGCCTTCGACCGGGCCCGGGAGCTGCGGCTGCCGGTGGTCTCGCTGGTGGCCTCCGGCGGAAGCCGGATGCAGGAGGGGATCCGCGCGCTCGCCCAGCTGCAGACCATCGCGCGGGCCTGCGCGCGGACCAGGCGGGCGGGCCTCCCGCACGTGGCGGTGCTGCGCGATCCGACGACCGGCGGCATGTGGGCGGCGCTGGGCGCGGGCGCCGACGTGGTGCTCGCGGTGCCCGGCGCCGAGGTCGCGTTCGGCGGCAGCCGGGTGCGCCCCGCCGCGGAGTCCGGAGCGGCGTTCACCGCGGCCGGGAAGTTCGCCGCCGGCCAGGTGGACCGGCTGGTGGCGGAGGACGAGCTGCCCGCGGTGCTCCCCGGCCTGGTGGACCTGCTGCAACCGCGCCGCGCCGTCCCGGAACCCGTCGCGCCGCCCGTCCCGCCGCGGCCGGGCCCCGCCCCGGGCAGCGGGTGGGCGGCGGTGCGGCGCGCCCGCGCGGCGGAGCGCCCGCGCGCGACCGACTACCTGGACCGGTTCTTCACCAGCCGGTTCGCGCTCAGCGGCGACCGGGCGGGTGGTGCGGATCCGGGGATGCTGTGCGGGATCGGCGAGCACGAGGGCCGTCCGGTCGCCTACGCCGCGCAGACCGGTACCGCCAACACCCCGGCCGGTTTCCGCACGGCGGCCCGGCTGGTGCGGCTGGCGGACCGGCTGCGGCTGCCGGTGCTGACGCTGGTGGACACCCCGGGCGCGGCGAACGGCGCGGCCGCCGAACTCGCCGGGGCCGGGCCCGCGATCGGCGAGCTGTTCACCGCGGTCGCCGAGGCGCGGGTGCCGATCACCACGCTCGTGATCGGCGAGGGCGGTTCCGGGGGAGCGCTGGCGCTGGCCGCGCCCGGCTCGACGTGGATCACCGCGGACGCCTACTTCGCGGTCATCGCCCCGGAATCGGCCGCGTCGATCCTCAAACGCCCGCCGGAGCAGGTGCCGGAGCTGGCCGAGTCGTTGCGGCTGCGCCCCCAGGACGTCGTGGACCTCGGTTTCGCCCGGGGCGTCCTCGGCGAGCCGCCGCGGTGACCGACGGCGGTCGCGCGCTCGCAAGAGAGCCAAGAGGGCAAGGCGGTGCGAGGTGTGATGGTCATCCCCTACCGAACCTCGCTGTGGTCAGGTTAGCCTAACCATACAGGGCTGAGCCGGTCTCGGTACAGGAGAGCGCGCCCGGTCGTGGCAGCAGTCGAGGGGAAGGACGAGATGGACCGCAGTGGCATCAGCGGCCGGGTCGCCGTGGTGACCGGCGCCGCCCACGGTATCGGTACCGCTGTGGTGCACGCGCTCGGGGAGCTGGGGGCGACCGTCGTCGCCGTCGACCTCGACGCCGAGGAACTCGCCGGAGTCGCCTCGACCGCGACCGGCAAGGGCCGCCGCGTGCTGGCCTGCCCCGCCGACGTCGCCGACTCCGCGGCCGTGGAATCCGTGATTGAGCGCGCCGAACGCGAAGCGGGACCGGTGGATCTGCTGGTCAACGTCGCGGGCATCCTGAGCCCCGGCACCGTGCAGGAGATCGACGAGGCGGACTGGCACCGCACCTTCGCGGTGAACACCACCGGCGTGTTCCACCTGTGCCGCTCGGTGTCGAAGCGGATGATCCCCCGCGGCCGCGGTTCCATCGTCACCGTCGGCTCCAACGCCGCGGGCGTCCCGCGCCAGGGCATGGCCGCCTACGGCGCGTCCAAGGCGGCGGCGACGCTGTTCACCAAGTCGCTCGGCCTGGAGCTCGCCGAGCACGGCATCCGCTGCAACGTGGTCTCGCCGGGTTCCACCGACACGCCGATGCAGCACCGGCTGTGGGACGAACGCGGACCCGCCCCGGTGATCGCCGGATCGCTGGAGACCTACAAGACCGGCATCCCGCTGGGCAAGCTGGCCACGGCCGAGGACGTCGCGGAGGCGGTCGTCTTCCTGCTCTCCGATCAGGCCGGGCACATCACGATGCACGATCTGTACGTCGACGGCGGCGCGACGCTGCGCGCCTGAGCCGCCCCTCGACCACCGCCCACGGAAGGCACACATGACCACGGACAGCGATACCACCATGCGCGGAGAATCCGACGATCTCGGCGAGCGCCTCACCCCGGGCGCCCTGCTCGACCGGTATTCGGCGGGTTCCTCGTTCTTCTTCGCCTCGCCGCGCGGTTCGATGCTGGCGCGCGGCGTCGACGCCGTGGTGCCGAAGGCTACCTGCTCCGGGGGACGCGACCGGCTCCCCGGCCAGGTCGCCGAATTTTTGCGCCACGCCGAGGAGTTCGGCCGGGTGAACCCCGTCGTGGTCGGTGCCGTGCCGTTCGGCGACAACCTGCCCGCGCACCTGGTGCTGCCCGCCGCGGTGGACCGCGCCGAGCCGCTGTCCGAACCGGTGGCCGCGCCGGACGCGCCCCGGGTGGACTACGAGGTGAAGCACGTCCCGGCTCCCGCCGAGTACGAGCGCGCGGTGGAGCGGGTGCTCAAGCGGCTGCGCGACGAGGAGATGAGCAAGGTCGTGCTGGCCCGCTCCCTCGAACTGTCCACATCGGAGCCGGTGGATCCGGGGCGGATGCTGCGCAACCTCGCGGGCACCGATCCGGGCGGTTTCACCTACGCCGTGGACCTCCCGCGGCGCGGCCAGGACGGCACCCGCGACTCCTTCGGCGAACGGGCCGAGACGGGCCGCACCCTGCTCGGCGCCAGCCCGGAACTGCTGGTGTCGCTGGACGGCACCCGGGTGCGCTCCAACCCGCTTGCCGGTTCCCGGCCGCGCAGCGCGGACCCGGACGAGGACCGCCGCCGCGCCGAGGAGTTGCAGCACTCCGAGAAGGACCTCCGGGAGCACGCCGCCGTCGTCGACGCCGTGGTGGCCGCGCTGCGCCCGCTGTGCCGCGACCTCGTCGTCCCCGACGGGCCCTCGGTGGTGCACACCGCCGCCATGTGGCACCTGTCCACCGAGATCACCGGCGAACTCCTCGACCCCGGGACCACCTCGCTGCAGCTGGCCGTCGCGATGCACCCGACGCCCGCCGTGTGCGGCACCCCGCCGGAGGACGCCCGGGTCGCCATCGCCGAAGCGGAACCGTTCGAGCGCGGCTACTACACCGGGATGGTCGGTTGGTGCGACGCCACCGGCGACGGAGAATGGGTCGTCACGATCAGGTGCGCCGAGATCGAGGACTCCGCGATCCGCTTCTACGCCGGCGCCGGGATCGTCGAAGGTTCCGACCCGGCCGACGAGCTCGCCGAGACCTCCGCGAAGTTCCGCACCGCGCTCTCGGCGATGGGCTGGACGGACGCGCTGTAGCCACCGGCCGCCCCTGCCGACCCCCGAACGAACAGGAACGACGATGCTGCCCGGATGCCCCACCTGGCCCGAGAAGGACGCCGCCCGGTACCGCGAAGCCGGGTACTGGCGCGGGGAGACCTTCGGCGAGATCCTCCGCGTCCGCGCCGCCGAGCACGGCGACCGGGTCGCGGTCGTGGGCGCCGAGCGCTCGCTGACCTACGGCGAGCTCGACACCCGCGCCGACCGGCTCGCGGCCGGGCTGCGCGAGCTCGGCATCGGCGCGCAGGACCGGGTCGTGGTGCAGCTGCCGAACATCGCCGAGTTCTTCGAGGTGTGCTTCGCGCTGTTCCGCCTCGGCGCGGTGCCGGTGTTCGCGCTGCCCTCGCACCGGCTGACCGAAGTGGCCTACTTCTGCGAGTTCGCCGAGGCCGCCGCCTACATCACCTGCGACGTGGAGGCCGGGTTCGACCACCGCGCGCTCGCCGCCGAGGTGCGGGCGAAGGTGCCCGGGCTGCGCCACGTGCTCATCGCGGGCGACCCGGGGGAGTCCGGTTTCCCCGCGTTGTCCGGGATCGACGCCGAACCATCCGATGTGGACGGTCCAGGTCCGGGGGACATCGCGTTCCTCCAGCTCTCCGGCGGCAGCACCGGGGTGCCGAAGCTCATCCCGCGCACCCACGACGACTACGCCTACTCGTTCCGCGCCAGCAACGAGATCTGCGGCGTCACCGCGGACACCGTCTACCTGGTGGCGCTGCCCGCCGCGCACAACTTCCCGATGAGCTCGCCCGGCACCTTCGGCGTCCTGCAGGCCGGCGGCAAGGTGGTGCTCTCCCGCCGCCCCAGCCCCGACGAGGTCTTCCCACTGGTGGAGCGGGAACGGGTCACGCTGCTGGCCGCGGTCCCGCCGCTGGCGCTGGTGTGGCTGGACGCGGCCGCGAACACCGCGCACGACCTCTCCAGCCTGGAGGTGCTGCAGGTCGGCGGCGCCAAGTGCAGCGAGGAGGTCGCGCGCCGGGTCCGCCCGGTGCTCGGCGCCACCCTGCAGCAGGTGTTCGGCATGGCCGAAGGGCTCGTCAACTACACCCGGCTCGACGACCCCGAGGACGTCATCGTCACCACCCAGGGCAGACCGATCTCCCCGGACGACGAGGTGCTCGTCGTCGACGACGAGGACCGGCCCGTCGCCCCCGGCGGCACCGGCCACCTGCTCACCCGCGGGCCCTACACGATCCGCGGCTACTACCGGGCCGAGGAGCACAACGCCAAGGCGTTCACCCCCGAGGGCTTCTACCGCACCGGCGACGTCGTGCGGTTCACCGCCGAGGGCAACATCGTCGTCGAAGGCCGCGCCAAGGACCAGATCAACCGCGGTGGCGAGAAGGTCGCGGCCGAAGAGGTGGAGAACCACCTGCTGGCCCACCCCGCCGTGCACGACGCCGCCGTGGTGTCCATGCCCGACCCGTACCTCGGCGAGCGCACCTGCGCCTTCGTGGTGGCGCGCGGCGAGGCGCCGAAGGCCCGCGAGCTGATCAAGTTCGTCCGGCAGCGCGGCCTCGCCGGCTACAAGGTGCCCGACCGCGTCGAGTTCGTCGACGCGTTCCCGCAGACCGGCGTCGGCAAGGTCAGCAAGCGCGACCTGCGCGAAGCGATCCAGCGCGACCTGGTGCCGGGACTCGAACGTCGTTGACCGGCCGAGCGGCCCCGCGCGAACGGGGCCGGCCCGGCGATTCCCGGCCGGGGCGGCCCCGGACCGGACGTGGAGCAGGACAGGAGGACGCACAGGTGGGGTTGCCGACGATCGCGCCGTACCCGGTTCCGCGGCAGGACGAACTGCCCGCCAACCGGGTGGACTGGCGGCCGGACGCGGACCGGGCCGTGCTGCTCGTGCACGACATGGAGCGGCACTTCGTGGGCGTCTTCGAGCCCGACGCCGAACCGCTCACCGAGGTGGTGCCGAACATCCGCAGGCTCGCCGCGGGCGCCCGCGCCGCCGGGGTTCCCGTCGTGTACTGCGCCCAGCCCAGCGGGCAGACCCCGCAGCAGCGCGGTCTCCAGCTGGAGTGGTGGGGCCCCGGCGTCGCCGACGCCGAGCAGGAGGCGATCATCGACGAGCTCGCGCCGGAACCCGGCGATGTGCGGCTGACCAAGTGGCGCTACAGCGCCTTCCAGCGCACCGAGCTGCGGGAGATGCTGCGCGGCTGGGGCCGCGACCAGCTGATCATCACCGGCATCTACGCGCACATCGGATGCCTGATGACCGCGGCCGAAGCGTTCCAGCAGGAGGTGCAGGCCTTCCTGGCCGCCGACGCCGTCGCCGACTTCTCCGCCGAGGACCACCGGATGGCGGTGCAGTACGCGGCCAAGCGGTGCGCCGTGGTGGAGTCGACGCAGCGGCTCGTCGACGCGCTGGCGCCGCAGCCTTCCGCGGTGGCATGAGCGCCGCGACGAACGGACCGGGCTTCGCCGAAGCCGGTGGAGAACGGGTGCAGGAGGAGAACATGAGCGGGAAGCTGACCCTCGACGACGTGCGGGCCGACGTGGCCGAGCTGCTCTACGAGGACCCGGCCGAGATCAGCGACGAGGAGAACCTGCTGGACTGGGGCCTCGACTCGGTGCGGATCATGAGCCTGGTGGAGCGGTGGCGCACCAAGGGCGTCGAGGTCACCTTCGCCGACCTGGCGGAACGCCCCAGCCTCGCCGAGTGGTGGTCGGTGCTGGAGCCGAAGGCGGGCTGACCTCCGCCGCCCCGCGGCCGCGGCACCCGCTGCGCGACCCCGGTCAGGCCGGGTCGTGCAGCAGCCGGTGCAGGCGGGCCGCGACCGTGGGGCGGCGCCAGTCCTGCGCGGGCAGCACCACCAGCAGCGCCTCGTGCACCTCGATGTCGTCGCGGCCCGCGGCCCCGTCGGCCAGCCGCCACAGCAGTTCCGGGTCGCGCGCCGAGAGCACCGCGCCGCGCAACCCCGCCAGCAGGTCCTCCCGCTCCTCGCGGACCGCCGGTGCCTCCGAGCTCGGCAGCAGCGCTCCTCGGTGCAGCTCCAGCGCCGGGTCCAGCCGGCCCGCCCGCAGCGCGGCGCGCAGCTGCAGGAAGTCCGCGTCCACCTCGGCGGCGATCCGGTACGGCTTCGTCTGCACCACGTCGTGGCCCAGCTGGGTGCGCAGCCGGTGGATCTCGGCGCGCACGGTCACCGGGTTGCCCTGCTCGCCGTGCAGGGCCAGCGCCAGCTGCTCGGCGTTGAGGCCGTCGGGGGAGAGCGCGAGCACCGCCAGCAGCTCGGCGCGGCGCGGGCTCAGCGACACCTCGCGACCGCGCAGTTCCGCGGTCGGCCGGGAGGTGAGGAAGCGCAGCCGCAGCGTCGGCGGGAGCTGCCCGTCCCGGCCCGCGGCGGTCGACGACCGCGCACCGGTGGCGGCGGCCCGGGGAGCCCGCAGCAGGTAGCCGTCGTCCAGCGGCTCGATCCGCGCCTCCCGGCCGCCCAGCAGCAGCGCGCCCTCCGGGCGGTCCAGCTCGACCCGCTCCGGCAGCGCCAGGTCGCCCGGCTCGGCGGCGACCACCCGCCCGGTGGCGCTCAGCAGCGCTCCCGGCTCACCGCGCAGCGCCCGCAGCGCGCCCATGTTCCGTTCCCGCAGCCGCTCGTCGCGCCGGGCCATCCACTCCCGCAACGTGCTCTCCACCAGCGTCGTCGCCGCCGCGACCAGCGCCGCCAGCGCCGGGTGCATCGTGTGCAGCGGGCCGCTGATGTCGATCGAGCCGAGGATGCGGCCGGTCTCCGGGTCGTGCACCGGGGAGGCCGCGCACGTCCACGAGTGGTAGCGGCGCACCAGGTGTTCCGCGGAGTGGATCTGCACCGGACGCCCGGTGGCCAGCGTGGTGCCCATCGCGTTGGTGCCCATCGAGGTCTCCGACCAGGTGGTGCCCTCCGACAGCCGCACCCGGTCCGCGGCCCGGCACACGTTCGGATGCCCCTCGCGCCAGAGGATGTTCCCCTCCGCGTCGGTGATCACCATGATGTGCGTGGTGCCGTCGGCGGCGTCGAGCAGCGTGCGGCGCAGCAGCGGCACGCAGGCCGCGATCGGGTGCGCCGCGCGGATCTCCGCGAGCCGGTCCACGTCGAAGCTCATCGGCGGTTCGACGCGGTCCGGGTCGACGCTGGCCGCCAGCGAACGGCGCCAGGACTCGAACACCACCGGGCGCGGGGCGTGCGGCGCGCGCTCCCCGGCGAGCACCGCGCTGTGCACCCGCCGCAGCAGGCGGGCGCGTTCCATCGGGTCGGCGGGAATGTCGTCGGTGCGCTTCATGACTCCGTGCTCACAACCGGGACGGGGCGGCCCACCGCCGGGGCGAGGGCCGCGGACGGGGCGGGGCCGACC
>NZ_JAIUJZ010000074.1:0-2187 GCF_020176775.1 Saccharopolyspora sp. 6M | reverse complement strand
GGCCCGGCGGTTCCGCGGGGGGCTCGGACGGGTCGAGCGGTTCCGGCGGCTCCGGTGGTTCCGGCGACCTCGGCTCCAGCGGTGGCCCGCCCAGCAGCGGCCCACCGCCCGGGAACGTGGACCAGTGGATCCGGGAGGCCATCGAGATCCTGCAGGCCAACGGCATCCCGGTCACCGAGGCCGACGTCGAGAAGATCTGGACGATCATCCAGAAGGAGTCCGGCGGCGACCCGCACGCCGTCAACGACTGGGACTCCAACGCCGCCAAGGGCACCCCGTCGAAGGGCCTGATGCAGTGCATCGACCCGACGTTCCAGGCGCACAAGCTCCCCGGGCACGACGACATCTACGACCCGGTGGACAACATCATCGCCGGGGTCCGCTACACCTTCGACCGCTACGGCGGTTTCGAGGGCCACCCGGGGCTGAAGTCGATGGCCGGTGGCGGCGGCTACCAGGGCTACTGAGCAGCGGGGCGCGTGGCAGGGTGTGGGCATGTTCGAGCCCAGCGCCCTGTCCGTCGCCCAGCGGGCGAACGTGCCGCCGTTCCAGGTCATGGAAGTGCTCTCCGCCGCCAACGCCCGCCAGCGGGTGCGCGGGGACGTGGTGTCGCTCGCCGCGGGCCAGCCCTCCAGCCCGGCTCCGGCGGCGGTCCGCGAGGCGGCGGCCGAGGCGCTGCGGCGGCACCCGCTCGGCTACACCGAACAGCTGGGGCTGCCGCAGCTGCGCGAGGCCATCGCCGGGCACTGCGCCCGCACCTACGGGCTGCCCGCCGACCCGGCGGAGGTGGTGGCGACCACCGGTGCGTCCGGTGCGTTCCTGCTGGCGTTCCTCAGCGCCTTCGACCCGGGTGACCGGGTGGCGCTGGCGCGGCCGGGCTACCCGGCCTACCGGAACATCCTGGCCGCCCTGGGCTGCGAGGTCGTGGAGCTGCCGTGCGACGAGAGCACCCGGTTCCAGCCGACGACGGCGATGCTGGAGGCGCTCGACGAGCCGGTGCGCGGCCTGATCGTGGCGTCCCCGGCGAACCCGACGGGCACCGTGCTCACCGGGGACGAGCTGGCGGAGCTGGCGTCCTGGTGCGATCGGCGGGGCGTGCAGCTGATCAGCGACGAGATCTACCACGGCATCGAGTACGGGGAGCGGCTGCACTCGGCGCGCGAGTTCTCCACCGAGGCGATCGTGGTGAACTCGTTCTCGAAGCTGTGGTGCATGACGGGCTGGCGGCTCGGCTGGATGCTGGTGCCGCCGCGGCTGCGGCGCGCCGTCGACTCGCTGACCGGCAACTTCACCCTGTGCCCGCCCGCGGTGTCGCAGCACGGCGCGGTCGCCGCGTTCGGCGCGGACGTCTACGCGGAGGTCGGCGAGCACGTCCGCCGGTACGAGACGAACCGGGAGCTGCTGCTGACCGGGCTGGCGGAGCTGGGCATCAAGCGGGTCGCGCCCGCCGACGGCGCGTTCTACGCGTACGCCGACATCGGCGAGCTCACCGACGACTCCTCGGCCTGGTGCCACCGGTTGCTGGAGGAGACCGGCGTGGCGGTGGTGCCGGGCGTGGACTTCGACCCGGAGCGCGGCGGCCGGTTCGTGCGGATGTCCTACGCCGGGGCGACCGAGGACATCGCGGAGGCCGTCGCCCGCCTCGCCACCTGGCTGCGCTGAACCGGCCGGCCCGGCTTCGCCCGGAAGGCCTCCGACCGGTGTCGCGGATCGTGGCCGTGCGCGAGCTCGGCGGCCGATCGGCCTCGGGGTGGTCCCGGGGTTCTCCCGGATTCCGGGGGCGAACCGGGGCCCCGGCGGCCGGAGCTCTGGCAGTCTGGGGTGGAGTTCTGCTGAACGGGGTGGTCCGGATGGTGTGGAAGGTGATCGGCGGCCTGCTGCTGCTCTGGCTGGTGGTCAGCGTCGCGGGGATCGTGCTGAAGGGTCTGTTCTGGCTGGCCGTGCTCGGCGGCGTGCTGTTCGTCGCCACCGCGGTGATCGGCTACGCGTCGGACCGGAAGAAGCTGGGGGAGACGAAGCGGCTCGGCTCCAAGTGAGCCGCCGGGGGGGGGGGGGGGGCCCCCCCCCCCCCCCCCCCCCCCCCCCCCCCCCCCGCCCCCCCGCCCCCGCCCCGCGCCCCCCCCCCGGAGAACTCCCAGGAACCCGATCCGGCCGCGGCGCGGGCGGCGAACCGGTGAAGACCTGCTG
>NZ_JAIUJZ010000073.1:0-59853 GCF_020176775.1 Saccharopolyspora sp. 6M | reverse complement strand
GGGGCGCCCCCCCCGGCGGGGGCCCCCCCCGCCGGCCCCCCCCCGCCTGGGGGGGCGCCGGGGCCGGCCCCGCCCGCCGGCGCGCGGGGGGGGGGGGGGCCCCCCCCCCCCCCCCCTCCCGCGCTCACCCGGCCGCGACCGGTTCCGGTGCCGGACCGCCGCGCCTGCCGAGTTCGTCGGTGGGCACGCGGTGCGTCTCCCGTGCGGTGAGCACCGCGACGATGTTGCAGGCGCAGAGCGCGGCGATGAACGCGGACACCGCGAACCAGCCGTCCCGCCCGGGCCCGACGGCCTCGGCGATGCTGGGCGAGAACCCGGCGACGGCGAACCCGATCTGGGTGCCGACGGCCATCCCGGACAGCCGCACCTTCGGGGGGAACATCTCGGCGTAGAACGCGGGCCAGACCCCGTTCGGGGCGCTGTAGGCGATGCCGAACAGCAGGATCCCGGTCAGGAAGATCAGCGAGTACCGCCCGGTGGAGATCGACCACAGGTAGCCGAACATGAGCACCGCGCAGGCCGCGGTCCCGCCGATGAACACGGGTTTGCGCCCGATCCGGTCGGACAGCAGCGCGCACAGCGGGATCGCCGCCAGCGCCACCACGTTCGCCAGCACCCCGACCCACAGCATCGGGCTGCGCTCCAGGCCGACGGTGTTCACCGCGTAGCTCAGGGCGTGCACGGTGAAGATGGTGCTCACGGCCGCGACGGTGGAGGCCACCACCACGCGCAGCACGTCGGCCCGGTGCTCGCGGAACAGCGCGGCGATCGGCGGCTCGCGGTCCTCCTTGGCGGATTCCCGCTGGAACACGGGTGTTTCGTCGAGGGTGCGCCGGATGACGAGGGCGACGATGACGACGACGCCGCTGAGCCAGAACGGCACCCGCCAGCCCCAGGTGAGCAGCTGCTCCTGCGGCATCGCGGCGATCGGCAGGAAGACCGCGGTGGCGAGGATCTGCCCGGCTTGGGTGCCGCTGAGCGTGAAGCTGGTGAAGTAGCCGCGGCGGTGCTCCGGCGCGTGTTCGAGGGTCATGGAGCTGGCGCCGGACTGCTCCCCGGCGGCGGAGAACCCCTGCAGCAGCCGGAGCGCGACGAGCGTGATCGGTGCGGCGACGCCGATCTGCTCGTAGGTGGGCAGGCAGCCGACGCCGACGGTGGCGAGCCCCATCAGCAGCACGGTGAGCACGAGCACCCGCTTGCGCCCGAACCGGTCGCCGACGTGGCCGAGCACGAACGCGCCGACCGGCCGCGCCAGGTAGCCGACGCCGAACGAGGCGAGCGCGAGCAGCGTGCCGGTGGCGGGCGAGGAGGCCGGGAAGAAGATCTTGTTGAACACCAGCGCCGCGGCGGTGCCGTAGATGAAGAAGTCGTAGTACTCCAGCGCGCTGCCGATCCAGGCCGCCCACGCGGCTTTGCGGTGTTCGCCCGGCGTCGCGGGCGTGCGGGTCTCGGTCACCGAGTAGCTCCTGACGGTCCTTGCTCCGTTGCTCGGAACAGCGAGAAGCAGTTATGTACCACCTGGTTAGTTCGCAACTGTGCGGTGGCGGCACACCCGTGTCAAGGCTCGATCGCGTCCCGGTGCCCGGCCTGCGAGGCGGTCCGCGTCCGCAGGCGCCCCCGCTCGGCAGGGTCCGGGCGGCAGGGTCCGGGCGGGCGGCAGGCGCCTCAGCCGGCTTCGGGAGCCGCGGTCAGGTAGCTGACGACCAGGTCGCCGACCATCCGGCGGTAGTGCTCCCGGCGGTCCGCCGCCAGCATGTCCCGGCCGAAGATCGCCTGGAAGGTGTGCCGGTTCGCGGTGCGGAACACGCAGAACGAGCTGATCGCCAGGTGCACGTCCAGCGCGTCCACGTCCGCCCGGAACAGCCCCGCCGCGCGGCCGCGCTCCAGGATCCCGGTCAGCACCTCCAGCGCGGGCGTGCCCAGCCCGGGCAGCTCCGCGGACTTCGCCAGGTGCCTGCCGTGGTCGATGTTCTCGATGGACACCAGCCGGATGAACGCCGGATGCGACTCGTGGTGGTCGAAGGTCGATTCGGCGACCCGGCGGATCGCGGCCACCGGGTCCAGGTCGGCCACGTCGAGGCCCTGCTCCACGCCGCGGATCGCGGCGTAGGCGCGCTCCAGGGCGGCGATGTAGAGCTGCTCCTTGCCGCCGAAGTAGTAGTAGATCATCCGCTTGGTGGTGCTGGTGCGGGCGGCGATCTCGTCGACCCTGGCTCCGGCGTAGCCCTTGTCGGCGAACTCGGCGAGCGCCACGTCGAGCAGTTCCGCGCGGGTGCGCTCGGCGTCGCGCTGGCGCGGTTCGTCCGCCGGCCGGGCGCCGCCTGGTTCGGGCGCGGGGGGCGGTGGTGCCACCACGGGAGCTCCCCTCGTCGTCTCGTGGGCGCGGTCGCCGGAGCCGGGCTCCGCCGGTTCCGGCCGGTCAGCCACCGGTCCGGGCCGCTCGATCACGCCCAGCCTAATCCGCGGTCCTTGGCCGCGGTGCGCCGCCGGGCTACTGTGTACTAGCTAGTTCGTTCATTGCGCTGCGGGCCGCGGCCCGCGGGACGGAGGTGGCTGCCATCGGCGACGACGGATACCTCACCGGACTGGTCGGTGCGGGCATCGGCCCCTCCCTCAGCCCGGCCCTGCACGAGCGGGAAGCCGCCGAGCTCGGGCTGCGCTGCCTGTACCGGCGGCTCGACCTGGACCGGATCGGGCCGCCCGCCACCGCCGTCGGCGAGCTGCTGCGCGCGGCCCGGCTCACCGGGTTCACCGGCCTCAACATCACCCACCCGGCGAAGCAGCTGGTCCTCGGCCACCTCGACGAGCTGTCCCCGGACGCGGCGGCCCTCGGGGCGGTGAACACCGTCGTGTTCACCGCGGACGGCGCGGTCGGGCACAACACCGACTGGTCCGGGTTCGCCCGCAGCTTCGGCCGCGGCCTGCCGGACGTGCCGGTGGACCGGGTCGTGCTGCTCGGCGCGGGCGGGGCCGGGGCCGCCGTGGCGCACGGGCTGCTCACCCTCGGCACCGGCTCGCTGCACGTGCTCGACCTGGACGAGGCCCGGGCCGCCGAGCTCGCCGCCGCGCTGCGCGGCCGGTTCGGCCCGGACCGCGCGAGCTCCGGCGGCTTCGACCCCGCCGCCGCGCTCACCGGCGCCGACGGGCTGGTGCACGCCACGCCGGTCGGCATGGCCGCCCACCCCGGGCTGCCGGTGCCCGCCGACGTGCTGCACCCCGGGCTGTGGGTCGCCGACGTGGTGTACCGGCCGCTGGAGACCGAGCTCGTCCGCACCGCCCGCGCCCGCGGCTGCCGCGTCCTCGACGGCGGCGGCATGGCCGTGTTCCAGGCCGCCGACGCGTTCCGGCTGTTCACCGGGCGGGAACCCGACCCGGAGCGGATGCTGCGCCACTTCGAGACCCTCGTGACCGAACCCGGAGGCCCCCGTGTCCACGCCGCCCGTTGAACGCGCCCGCTCCATCGCCACGGTCTGCCTGTCCGGGTCGCTGGAGGACAAGCTCACCGCCGCGTCCGCGGCCGGCTTCGACGGGGTGGAGATCTTCGAGAACGACCTGATCGCCTCCGCCGCCACCCCGGAGCGGATCCGCGCGCAGTGCGCCGACCTCGGCCTGGCCATCGACCTGTACCAGCCGTTCCGCGACTTCGAAGCGGTCCCGCGCGACGTGCTGCGCGCCAACCTGCGCCGCGCCGAGCACAAGTTCGACCTGATGGCGCGCCTCGGCGCCGACCTGGCGCTGGTGTGCTCCTCGGTGTCCCCGGAGGCCGTGGACGACGACGACCTGGCCGCCGAGCAGCTGCACGACCTCGCCGAGCTCGCCGCCGGGCGCGGCATCCGGATCTGCTACGAAGCGCTCGCCTGGGGCCGGTTCGTGGACACCTACGAGCGGGCCTGGCGCATCGTGCGCCGCGCCGACCACCCCGCGCTGGGCGTGTGCCTGGACAGCTTCCACATCCTGTCCCGCGGCGGCGACCCCACCACGATCCGCACCATCCCCGCCGAGAAGCTGTTCTTCCTGCAGCTGGCCGACGCCCCGCGGATGAACATGGACCTGCTGCAGTGGAGCAGGCACCACCGGCTGTTCCCCGGCCAGGGCGAGTTCGACCTGGCGGGCTTCCTCGGCGCGGTGCTCGCCGCAGGCTACGCGGGGCCGCTGTCCCTGGAGGTCTTCAACGACGTGTTCCGGCAGGCCGATCCGGGCCCGGCCGCGGTGGACGCGATGCGCTCGCTGCTGGCGCTGGAGGAGGCCGCGGTACCGGCGGGGCCCGTCGTCGGCGGCCGGAGCCTGCCCGAACCGCCCGAGCTGGCCGGACCGGCGTTCGTGGAGCTCGGTGCCGACGCCGGCGCGGGCGAGCGGCTGGGCTCGACGCTGGCCGCGCTCGGCTTCCGGCCGGCCGGGCGGCACCGCTCAAAACCGGTGCGCCTCTGGGAGCAGGGGGACGCGCGGATCCTGGTGAACACCGGGCCGGACCGGCCCGAGCACCGCGGCGGCGGGGCGCTCGCCGCGATCGGCGTGCACAGCGCCGACCCGCGCGCCGCCACCCGCCGCGCCGAAGGGCTGCTCGCGCCGGTGCTGCCGCGCTCCGCCCGGCCCGACGAGGCGGACCTGTCCTCGGTGGCCGCACCGGACGGCACCGCCCTGTTCTTCTGCCGCACCGGCGCGGACCGGGACGCGAGCTGGCTCGGCGATTTCGACCCCGAGCCGGGCGGCACCGCGGGCGCGGGCGTCACCGGCATCGACCACGTCGCGATGACCCAGCCGTTCGACCACTTCGACGAGGCGATCCTGTTCTACCGCTCGGTGCTGGGCCTCGACCCGGAGCCGCCGGTGGAGTTCGCCGCCCCGTTCGGGCTGGTGCGCAGCAGGCTGGTGCTGGACCCGGGCGGGACGGTGCGGCTGGCGCTGGACTCGGCGGTGCTGCGCCGCGGCTCGTGGGCGCCCGCCGTGCCGAACCCGCAGCACGTGGCGCTGAGCACCGACGACGTGTTCGCCACCGCGCGCGCGGTGCGGGAGCTGGGCGCGCCGGTGGTGGCGATCCCGAACAACTACTACGACGACCTGGACGCCTGGCTGGAGCTGGACCCGGGGCTCGCGGCGCGGCTGCGGGAGTGCTCGGTGCTCTACGACCGGGACGCGCGCGGCGAGTACCTGCACTTCTCGGTGGCGGTGCCGGGCTCGCGGGTGTTCTTCGAGGTGGTGCAGCGGGTCGGCGGCTACCGCGGCCGCGGTGAGCACAACGCCCCGGTCCGGATGGCCGCCCACCGCAGGCGCAGGCTGGCCACCGGGAGCTGATCCCGGGTCAGCCCGCCTGCGGGATCCCGGTCGGCCGGTCCGCGCCGCCGCTGCGGGAGATCCGGTGCAGCACCTCCTGGACGTCCCGCTCGCCCACGTCCCGGTGCGTCACGAACCGCACGTTCCCGTCCATCGGCACCGCGAGCACCCCGATCTCCCGCAGCCGGTCCAGGGTGAGCCGCACGTCCGGCACCGCGGCCAGCACGATGTTGGTCTGCGGGGCGGTGACGTCCCAGCCGAGCTCGGTGAGCCCGTCGGCGAGCAGCGCCGCGTGCCGGTGGTCCGCCGCCAGGTCCGCGATCCGGTCCAGCGCGACCAGCCCGGCCGCCGCGAGCACCCCGCCCTGCCGGACGCCGCCGCCGAGCATCTTGCGCACCCGCCGCGCCTCGGCGACGAAGTCGCTGGTCCCGGCCACCACCGATCCGACGGGGGCGCCGAGCCCTTTGCTCAGGCAGGCCTGCACCGTGTCGACCCCGACGGTCAGCGCGGCGGGCGGCAACCCGAGCGCGGTGGCGGCGTTCCAGATCCGCGCGCCGTCCAGGTGCACGTGCAGCCCGCGGTCGCGGGCGGCCGCGGCGAGCTGGGCGTGCTCGTGCGGCGGGATGACCGCGCCACCCGCCGCGTTGTGCGTGTTCTCCAGGCACAGCAGCGTGGTGTGCAGCGCGTCGTAGCGCCGGTCGCCGCTCGCGTGCGCACGCACCGAGTCGGCGGTGGGCCGTCCCGGACCGGCGTCCCACTCCAGCGGTTCCGGCATGCCCCCGGCGAGCCACGCGGCGGAGCCCAGCTCGTGGTGCAGCACGTGCGCGCCGCGCGGCGCGAGGAACCGGTCCCCGCGGCGCAGGTGCACCGACAGCGCGATCAGGTTGCCCATCGTGCCGCTGGGCACCCACAGCGCGGCGGCGGTGCCGAGCAGCTGGGCGGCCCGCTCCTCCAGCGCGCGCATGGTCGGGTCGTGGTCGAGCACGTCGTCGCCGACTTCGGCGTCGGCCATCGCCGCGGCCATCCGCTCGTCGGGGCGCGTGACCGTGTCGGAACGCAGGTCGATGGGGGCCGTTCGGGTCACGAACCGATCACACCACATCAGCGGGGGGTCGAGGCAACTGGTCGGAGGATTCCGCTCGGCCCGCTCGGGGCCGTGGCACCGCGCATCCGGGTGATCGCAGCGGGTGCCCGCGCGGCTGACCTGCGCGGCCCGGAACTCCACCGGTGGCGGCTCGGCCGGGCGGTCCGCCTTCACTAAGGTTCTGCACGCGCACCGTTCGTTTTCGCGGCGGCGTGCAACCACAGGTGCCGGGCGCACCGTCCCAGCAGTGCAAGCACGGACGAGCGGAGAGTTCCGCGTGGACCAGCGCGAGGAGCAGGAGTTCGCGGAGTATTTCGCGGCTCGGCGGGAGGCGGTTCGTCGGATGGCGTACATGATGTGCGGTGACTGGCACCGCGCGGACGACCTGGCCCAGACCGCGTTCATCTCCTTGCACCGGCATTGGCGCAAGGTGCGGGACAAGGGCGCGTTGGACGCGTACGTCCGCCGCACGCTCAGCCGAGCCGTGATCGACGAGTCCCGGCGGCCGTGGCGCCGCGAGAAGTTCACCGACGTGCTCCCGGACCGGCCCACCGGCGGCTCGGTCGAAGACGGCATCGCGACCCGGCAGACGCTGGTCGCCGGGCTGCGCCAGGTGCCGCCGAAGCAGCGGGCCGTGCTGGTGCTCCGATTCCTGGAGGGGCTCGACGTCGCCGGGGTCGCCGAGGTGATGAAGTGCAGCGAAGGCACCGTGAAGAGCCAGTCGGCCCGTGGGCTGGAGGCGCTGCGCGAGGCCTTGGGCGGCCAGCTCGACGATCTTCGATCGACGTCGTGAGGAGGTGCGGCAAGTGAACGAGACCGAGCTGGAACAGCTCTTCCACAACGCGGCCCGCGACGCGCCCGAGGCGTCGTTCGACGAGCAGGACGTGCTGCGCGGGTCCCGCCGGGTGACGGCGCGCCGCCGCACGGCGTTCGCCGGTGGCTCGCTGGTCGCGGCGGCCGTGCTGGTCGGCGGGGTCGGCGTGGGCACCGGGTTCTTCGGCCAGTCCGGGGAACCGGTGGCGCAGGCCCCGGCCGAGCCGACGCAGGCGCCGATGGCGCTGCCGCAGGAGCCCGCGACGCCGCGCTCCGGCCCGATCACCTTGGGCGACCCGAAGGCGGGCGCCGAGTGCGGCGCACCGGATTCGGCGTTGGCCGCGGCGTTGGCCGAGCAGCTGCCGGAGGCGGGGAGCACCCGGCCGACGGGTGCCGACGGCTCCTGCCCGATCGGGTCGCGGACCGCCGCGGTCCCGGTCCGGGAGGGCGCGGTGTCGGGGAAGGTGGCGCTGCTGCTGAGCCCGTCCGGCGCGAAACCCGCGGCCGCGGAGGGTCGGGCGCCGCACACCGAGGTGGTGGAGGTGCCGACGCGCAGCGGCCGGACGTTGACGGTGCTCAGCGAGCCGATGGGCGCGCCGACGGCGCCGTTCGCCGACCGCCTCGGTGGCATCGCGGCGGACCTGGCGCCCCGCTTCTGACCGGTCAGCCGAGCCTGCGGCGGAGGGTCCGGCGGGCCGCGCGGCGCGGCTCGGGGTCGCTCTCGATGAGCGCGTTCACCACGGTCCCGTCGACGAGCGCGATGAGCTCGTCCAGCTGCTCGCGGTCGACGGGCCTGCCGCTGCGGGCGAGGATCTCGCCGAGCAGGTCCTTCAGCTCCCCGGTGAGCTCCCGCATCAGCGGCGCCAGGTACGGCCGCCGCGGCGAGCCGACGAGCCGTTCGTAGCGCAGCAGCACCGGCTCGGTGCCGCCGATCCGGGATCCGGTGCCCAGCAGCAGGTCCAGCACCAGTTCCACGACGTCCTCGGTGGTGCGGAGCTCGTCGGCGAGCCCGTCGAGCCGGGCGCGGCCCGCGGCGAGCTCCGCGCGGCCCTCGTGCTCGAGGGCGGCGGCGACGAGGTCGTCGAGCGAGGTGAAGTAGTAGGTGGTGGACGCGAGCGGCAGCCCGGCGCGTTCCGCCACGGCGCGGTGCCGCACCGCTTCGAGCCCGCCTTCGGCGAGCAGTTCCGCCGCCGCCGCGACGAGTGCGTGGCGGCGGCGTTCGCCCTTGGGGGTGGCCGCTGTCATGACGCCCGATCCTAGGAGTCAGTGCGATCCGGCGAGGTTCAGCCCGATCACCCCGGCGACGATGAGCACCAGCGACACGATCTTGAGCGCGGACACGGCGTCGCCGAGCCACACCATGCCGATCACGGCGGTGAGCGCGGCGCCGATGCCGGTCCACACCGCGTAGGCGGGGCCGGCGGGCAGCGTGCGCATGGCCCAGGCGAGGCCGCTGAAGCTGATCGCGGCCAGCACCAGGAACGACACGCTGGGCCACAGCTTGCTGAAGCCGTCGGAGAGCTTCAGCGAGATCGCCCAGCCCGCCTCGAACACGCCGGAGATCATCAGCACGATCCAAGCCATCACTACCTCCAGTTCCGGGACGACCGTACCAGAAATCCGGGACTCCGAGGTCAGGCGCTTCTCCCCGAGCCCGAGATGCGCGCCACCGTCCGCGCACCCCACTCCGGATCGTGCTCGTGTCCACGCGGCGAAGCCGCCGACCACCCGCGGGTGCTCGCGAGGACGGTGCCGTCGCCGGCGGCGGAGCCACCGGCGACAGCGGTCCCGGCGGCGACGGGCCGCCGGGGACCACCGCCCCACGGCGGGAATCAGTCCTCGCCCGCGGCGGCGCGGTGCAGGGCGGCGTAGGAGCCGTCCGCCGCCAGCAGCTCGCGGTGCGCGCCGAGCTCCACGATCCGTCCGCCGTCCACCACCGCCACCCGGTCCGCGGTGCGCGCGGTGTGCAGCCGGTGCGCGATGGCGATGACGGTGCGCCCGGCCAGCAGCCGGGACAGCGAGCGCTCCAGCTCCCGCGAGCCGTCCCCGTCCAGCAGCGAGGTCGCCTCGTCGAGCACCAACGTGTGCGGGTCGGCGAGCACCACCCGGGCCAGCGCGAGCTGCTGTGCGACCGCGGCGGGCACCGCCGCGCCGCCGGAGCCGACCACCGCGTCCAGCCCGCCCGGCAGCCGCGCGGCCCACTCGGCGGCGCCGACCACCGCCAGCGCCTCGTGCAGTTCGCGGTCGGTCCACTCCCGCGCTTCGGGCAGCGACAGGTTGTCCCGCAGGCTCGCGGTGAACACGTGCTGCTCCTGGGTGAGCAGCAGGACCTCCCGGCGGACGCGGGCGGGCGGCAACGCGGTGATCTCCACGTCGCCGAAGGCGACCGAACCGGAGTCGGGTGCGCTGACGCCCGCGATGAGCCGTCCCAGCGTGGACTTGCCCGCCCCGGACGGACCGACCACGACGAGCCGCTCCCCGGCGGGAACCCGCAGGTCGACGCCGTGCAGGACCTCGCGGCCCGCGCGGTAGGAGAACCGGACGTCGCGCAGCACCAGGTCGTGCGCGCCGGAACCGGCTCGCTCGGACGGGCCGCGGCCGGCCGCGGGACGGTGCTCGGTGCGCTCGGGTCCGGCGTCGCGGGGTGCGGTGTCCCCGAGCGCGGCGTCCCTGATCGCGGCGCGATCGGATTCGGCGCGTTCGGGCTCGGCGCGTTCGCGCTCCGGGTGATCGGGCGCAGCGTGATCGAGTTCTGGGCGTTCGGGCGCAGCGCGGTGGGGCTCCGGGCGATGGGGCGCGGAACGCTCGTGCTCGGGACGACGCTCATGCTCAGCGCGTTCGGGCTTCCCCGCCCCGCTCCCCGGCACCCCGAGGATCCGCCGCAGCGCCGCGTGCCCCAGCTGCAGCTCCTCCAGCCAGGAGAACAGCTCGGCCAGCGGTTCGGACAGCGCCGCCGCGTACAGCACCACCGTCGTCACCGTGCCCAGCTCCGCCAGCCCCGCGTGGTAGCTCCAGCCGCCGATGAGCAGGATCGCCGCGAGCGGCAGCACGTAGGACAGCTCCAGCGCGGGCAGGAAGATCGACAGCAGCCCGCGGTGCCTCTGCTCGTCGGCGACGGCCTGCGCGAGCACCCGGTCGTTGTGCTCGCGGCGCCGCGCGGCGAGCCGCAGCGAGTCGATGGTGCGGGCGCCCCGCACGGTCTCGTGGATGCCGGACTGCACCCCGGCCCAGTCCGCGAGCAGCCTGGTCAGCGTCCGCCGGGCGCGCGGGAAGTACCAGCGGCTCACCGCCACCAGCAGCGGGACCGCCACCAGCAGGCCGCAGGCGAGCAGCGGTGCGGTGGCGACCATCGCGGCCGCGGTGAACACGAGCGCCAGCGCCGCCCCGGTCAGCTCGGGTGCCGCGTCGCGGACGGTGGAGTCGAGCCGGTCCACGTCGGAGGTGGCGCGGCTGAGCAGGTCCCCGGTGCCTGCTTCCTCCACGGTGCTCAGCGGCAGCCGCAGCGCGCGGCCCACCACCCGCTCCCGGGCCTCGGCGAGCACGGCTTCGCCGAACACGGCGGCGCGCAGCCGGGCCGCGCGGGCCAGCAGCGCGTGCACCACCAGCACCGCCAGGAACCCGGCCGCCAGCAGGTCGACCTGCCGCACCGGTGCTCCGGCGACCACCGCGTCCACCAGGCGGCCGAGCAGCTGCGGGCCGATCAGGCCGACCGCGGTGGACAGCGCGAACAGCAGCACGAGCAGCGCGAACCGCTTCCGGTGGGCGGCGGCGGTGCGCCGCAGCCACCGCAGCACCTCGGTCCGCTCGGCCAGGGGCAGCGTCATGCGTGGTCCTCCGTCACGTGCACCACCCGGTCGGCGACCGCGTGCCACAGCGGGCTCTGCGTGAGCACGATCGTGGTGCGTCCTTTCCGCAGGTCGCGGACGCGGCGCACGATGCGCGCCTCGGTGTGCGCGTCCACCGCGGAGGTGGGTTCGTCCAGCACCAGCACGTCGGCGTCGCTGCACAGCGCCCGCGCCAGCAGCAGCCGCTGGCGCTGGCCGCCGGAGAGCGCGCGGCCCTGCTCGGTGAGCTCGCCGTCCGCGGGCAGCGCGGCGAGCACGTCCGCGGCGTCGGCGGCGTGCAGCGCGGCCTCCACCGGCACCGGCGAGCCCAGGTCGATCCCGGCGCGGACCGGACCGGCGAACAGCAGGTCCTGGTTGTGCGCGAGCACGATCCGCTCCCGCAGCTCGGCGATGGCGACCTCCGCGAGCGGCACGCCGCCGGCCAGCACCGGCCCGTCGTCGACGTGCCGGGCGAGGCGTTCGGCCAGCGCTTCGCCGTGCCCGGCGGCGTCGACGGCAGTGAGCTCGCCCGCGTCGGCGCGGGCCCCGGTGCGCTCGTCTGCGAGCGCGAGCGGTCCGGCGGGCAGCGTCCGCGGCACGTCCGGGTCGGCGGGTTCCGGTCGCAGCCGCAGCAGCGCGCAGGCGCGGTCCGCGGCCACGACGGCCGAGGCGAAGGTGCTCGCGGCCTCGGTGGCGGTGCGCACCGGGATGACCAGGAAGCTGGACACCCCGTAGAACGCGACGAGCTCACCGGCGCTGATCGTCCCGGCCAGCGCCATCCGCGCGCCCAGCCAGGTGACCAGCACCGTCACCAGACCGGGCAGCAGCACTTCCGCCCCGGCCAGCCACGCGGTGATCCGCCCGGCGGCGACCCCGGAGTCCTGGACGCGGCGGTTGGCCGCGACGAACCGGTCGTGGAACCGGGACTCGCCGCCGATGCCGCGCAGCACGCGCAGCCCGGACACGATGTCCGCGGCGAGCGTGTTCAGCCCGGTCAGGTTCTCCCGCTGCGCCTCCTCGCGGCGCCGCAGCGGGCCCAGCAGCGGCCCGATGCCCAGCGTCGCCAGCGGCACCCCGACCAGCGCCACCACCGCCATCAGCGGCGAGATCGTCAGCAGCGCGCCCGCGGCGGCGAGGAACGCGACGACCGCTCCGCTGAGCCGGGCGGACACCTCGAACGCCTGCCCCACCTGGTATATGTCGGCGGAGCCTGCGGACACCACCTCACCGGTGCGGACGCGCCTGGTCAGCGCGCCGCCGAGGCCCGCCACGTGGTGCAGCACCACCTTCTCGGCGGAGCTCGCGCCGTGCAGCCACAGGGTGTGCGAGGTCCAGCTCAGCGCCGCCGCGCCCAACGCCTGCACGATCCCGAGCACCAGCACCACCAGCACCCACCGCAGCAGCGCCGACCCGTCCCGGCCGGCCACGCCCGCGTCCAGCGCGCGCCCGATGACCAGCGGCAGCACCGCGGTCGGCAGCAGCCACAGCGAACCGGTGACGGGTGCCGCGGCCAGCAGCGCGGGACGGTCGCGCAGCAGCGACCACAGCAGGCGCAGCGGGCCGCGCGGATCAGGAGTCATGACGAGCCGAACCTAGCTCGCGACGGCCCGCCGCCTCGACCGATTTTCCGCGCCCGCCCACTGCCCGGTCCTGGGGTCCGCGGCCGGGAAGTATCCTGGTCAGCCGTGACGGTCAAGCCCCACCTCCCGAACGTGCTCGCCCACCGCTACGCCTCGCCGGAGCTGGTCGAGCTGTGGTCCCCGCAGCACAAGATCGTGCTGGAACGGCAGCTGTGGCTGGCCGTGCTGCGCGCCCAGGCCGACCTCGGCGTCGACGTGCCCGCGGGCGCGGTCGCCGACTACGAGCGGGTCGTCGACCAGGTCGACCTGGAATCCATCGCCGAGCGCGAGCGCCAGACCCGGCACGACGTGAAGGCCCGCATCGAGGAGTTCAACGCCCTCGCCGGGCACGAGCACGTGCACAAGGGCATGACCTCCCGCGACCTCACCGAGAACGTGGAGCAGCTGCAGGTCCGCCGCAGCCTGGAGCACGTGCGCGACCGCGTGGTCGCCGTGCTGGCCCGGCTGGCGCGGCTGGCCGCCGAGCACGGCGAGCTGGTCGTGGCGGGCCGGTCGCACAACGTGGCGGCGCAGGCCACCACGCTCGGCAAGCGGTTCGCGACGGCCGCCGACGAGCTGCTCGTCGCGTTCGGCCGGGTCGAGGACCTGCTGGCCCGCTACCCGCTGCGCGGCATCAAGGGCCCGGTCGGCACCTCGCAGGACATGCTGGACCTGCTCGGCGACGCCGGGAAGCTCGCCGACCTCGAAGGCCGCATCGCCGAGCACCTCGGGTTCGGGAAGGTGCTCACCAGCGTCGGCCAGGTGTACCCGCGCTCGCTGGACTTCGAGGTGCTCACCGCGCTGTCCCAGCTGGCCGCGGCGCCGTCCTCGGTGGCGAAGACGATCCGGCTGATGGCGGGCCACGAGCTCGTCACCGAGGGCTTCCAGCCCGGCCAGGTCGGCTCCAGCGCCATGCCGCACAAGATGAACACCCGCTCCTGCGAACGCGTCAACGGCCTGTCCGTGCTGCTGCGCGGTTACGCGTCGATGGGCGGCGAGCTGGCCGGGGACCAGTGGAACGAGGGCGACGTGTCCTGCTCGGTGGTGCGCCGCATCGCGCTGCCGGACGCGTTCTTCGCGTTCGACGGGCTGCTGGAGACGTTCCTGACGGTGCTCGACGAGTTCGGCGCCTACCCGGCCGTGGTGGCCCGCGAGCTGGACCGCTACCTGCCGTTCCTGGCCACGACGAAGGTGCTGATGGCGGCGGTGCGCGCCGGCGTCGGCCGGGAGACGGCGCACGAGGCGATCAAGGAGAACGCGGTCGCCGTGGCGCTGGCCATGCGGGAGCAGGGGATCGAGCGCAACGACCTGCTGGACCGGCTCGCCGCGGACGAGCGGCTGCCGCTGGACAAGGCGGCGCTGGAGGAGCTGCTCGCCGACCGGCTGTCCTTCACCGGCGCGGCCTCCGCCCAGGTCGCGGCCGTCGTCGCCGCGGTGGACGAGGTCGTCGCCCGCTACCCCGAGGCGGCCCGGTACACCCCGTCCCCCATCCTCTGATCCCGCAGGTGGACGGCCCGTTCGCCCAGCCGACCCGGGCGAACGGGCCGTGCACCGGAGCCTCCGGAGGGCCGCTCGGCCGGGCGGCGGTCGGCGTGGGGGAGAATCGCCGCGTGGTCGCACTCTCGGCATACCCGCTGATCGCCGCGGGCAAGGTTCGCCAGCTGCACGCCGTGGACGACGAGCACCTGCTGATGGTCGCGTCGGACCGCATCTCGGCCTACGACCACGTGCTCGACACCCCCATCCCGGACAAGGGCCGGGTGCTGACGGCGATGAGCGTGTTCTGGTTCGACCTGCTCGCCGAGCTGGTGCCGAACCACGTCGTCGCGCACGACGACCCGCGCATCCCCGCCGAGGTGCGCGGCCGCGCGCTGCTGGTGCGCAGGCTGGAGATGCTGCCGGTGGAGTGCGTGGCCCGCGGTTACCTCACCGGCTCCGGCCTCGTCGACTACCGGGCGACCGGCGCGGTGTGCGGCGTCGAGCTGCCGGACGGGCTGACCGAGGCGTCCCGGCTGCCCGAGCCGATCTTCACCCCGGCCACGAAGGCGGAGCTCGGCTCGCACGACGAGAACGTCAGCTTCGACGCCGTGGCCGCCGAGGTGGGCCGGGAGCGCGCCGAGCAGCTGCGGGAGCTGACGCTGCGGGTGTACGCGCGGGCCGCCGAGCACGCGGAGAGCCGCGGCGTGGTCCTCGCCGACACCAAGTTCGAGTTCGGCCTCGACGCCGACGGCATCGTGCTGGGCGACGAGGTGCTCACCCCCGACTCCTCCCGGTTCTGGCCGGCCGACGGCTACGAGCCGGGCCGGGTGCAGCCGTCGTTCGACAAGCAGTACGTGCGGAACTGGCTGACCTCGCCGGAGTCCGGTTGGGACCGGGCCTCCGACGTGCCGCCGCCGTCGCTGCCGGACGAGGTGGTGGCCGCCACCCGCGACCGCTACGTCGAGGCCTACGAGCGCATCACCGGCCGCGACCTCGCCGACTGGCCTTCGCCCGCCTGATCCGGGGCCCGCCTGCCGCCGGTTTCGCGCCGATCGGCCGACGACCCGTTGATCACCCGGTCCGCCGACCGCCGGTTCGCCGACCCCTGGTCTGCTGACGCCCGGCTCGACGACCTCCGGTCCGCGGACGCCTGATCTGCGGGCGCCCGGTCTGCGGACAGCCTGGCTCGGGACCGCCGGTTCGGCGACCTCCGGTCTGGGGGACACCTGGCTTGCGGACGCCCGGCCTGCGGGCCTCCGGTCCGCGGACGCCGACTCGCGGACGTCCGGCCTGCTTGATCGCCCGGGCGACGTTCGCCCGATCTGCGCCGTTCGGTCACCCGGCGGTCAGGGCCGGGACACCCGGGTGCGGCCCAATGGTGAGCCGTGGGCTTTCCGCTGGTCGTCTCCCTGTCGGGGCTCGGAGACCGGGCGCTGGAGCACTGCGCCGGGTTCGCCGCCGAGCTGGATCTGCGCCGCGTCCCGCTGACGCTACTGGTGGCGCCGCGCCCGAACGGCACCGCGCCACCGGGGCCGGACCGGCCCGCGGTGAGCTGGGTGCGGGAGCGGCGCCGCCTCGGGGACGCGGTGGCGCTGCACGGCTTCGACCACGCCCCGCACGCGCAGCGGCTGCTGCCGAGGGTGGCGTCGTCCGGTCCGACGGCCGCGGTCCGCGGTGCCGAGTTCGCCGCGCTCCCCGCGCACGAGGCCGGGCTGCGGCTGCACGCCGCGGCCGCCGCCCTGGACCGGCTGGGGCTGCGCGCCGAACTGTTCGTGCCGCCGCGCTGGCTGTCCTCGCCGGGCACGGTGACGGCGCTGCGCAGGCGGGACTTCGCGGTGTGCGCCGACGCGCTGGGCGTGCACGAGCTGCGCACCGGACGGGTGCACCGCGCCCGGGTGCACGCACTCGGGCCGGGCGCCCGGGTGGAGCACTGGTGGTGCCGGGCGCTGGTGCTGGGCGTGAGCCGGGCGGCCCGGCGCGGTCGGCCGGTGCGGCTGGCGGTGGACGCCGCCGACCTGGCGCGGTCCGGTTCGCGGCAGGCCGTGCTGGACGCGGTCGACCTCGCGCTGCACCACGGCGCGGAGCCCGCGACCTACGCCGCGTTCGCCGCCACCGCCGTCCCCCGCCGGCTGATGCCGCTGCCCGCCGCGATCCGCAACCTCGACCCGCTCTCCAGCTGAGGCGGACCGTGCGCTGCCGAGCGGGTGAAGGGGCTTTCACCTCGGGCTCAGGGTGAGCTCATCCGCGGCCGCGAAGCTCGATCTCGTCCAGGAGGAAAGCGACCGGGAGGACGAGGACGGATGCGGATCAGGAAACCGAGCAGGGCGGTGCTGGCCACCGCGGCGATCGTGGGCGTGCTGGGGGTCGGTGGCGCGGGCGTCGCGCTCGCGGGCGCGGGTACCGGCGCGGTGCCGGCGAACCCGGCCGCCGGAGCACCCGCGAGGTGGGACGACGACGGGCCGTGGGACGACGACCGCTGGGAGCGGGACGACCGCGACGACCGCTTCGACGACGGGCCGTGGGACGACGCGGACGACCGGGCGGAAGCCGAGGCCGAGGCGCGGCTGCGGGCGGGCGCTCCGGCACCGCTGCCGCCGGGCGCGGCCGAGCGGCACGACGACCGGGACGACCGGCTCGACGACGACCGGGACGACCGGCTCGACGATCGGGATGACGACCACGACGACGACCGCTTCGACGACGACCACGACGACCACCACGACGACTGATCCACCAGCGGCCGCGGCGGTGTCCTACACGGAGGTCGCCGCGGCCCGGTCCAGCACGGCCACGTCGGTGTCCTGCGGCGCGAGCTGCTCGAACATCCGGTGGTGCATCGCGGGCGAGGCCAGCACGGCCTCGTGGATGGGCACCGCGACCCGCGGCGCGACGGCGCGCAGGAAGTCCACGGCCTCGGAGAGCTTCAGCCACGGCGCCCCGGTGGGCAGTCCCAGCACGTCGATCCGCTGTTCGGGCACGTGGAAGGAGTCACCGGGGTGGTAGAAGGCGCCGTGGTCGACGACGAGCCCGACGTTGTCGATCACCGGGATGTCCGGGTGGATCACGGCGTGCTGGCCGCCGACGACGTTCACGGCGGCCCCGCCGAGTTCGAACGCGTCCCCGGGCCGGACCGCTTCGGCCTGGAAGCCCTGGCCGGTGACGATGTCCGCGGTGGCCGGGTCGGTGATGAGCCGCGCGCCGGGGTTGGCCCCGAGCAGCCCGGGCAGCCGGTCGGCGTCGAGGTGGTCGAAGTGCTGGTGGGTGATGAGCACCGCGTCGAGGTCCCGCAGCTCCTCGAACCCCTGGGAGAACGCGCCGGGGTCGATGAGCAGCCGCGCCTGCCCGGTGTCCACCAGCACGCACGCGTGTCCGAAGTGTGTGATCTTCATCGGCTCGCCCTCCCCGGACGCATCGGTGTCGCCCTCCAGCTTCCCAGAGCGGTGCGCGAGGTCGTTTCCGGTGCGGCAGGGCGTTCGGTCCGGTTCGCCGGGAGGTGGCCGGGAAACGGGTCGCGGAATTCGAGTTCTCCCATTCGGGTGAGACCAGGAACGCATCGCGGAACTGACATGTCCGGAGCTTCCCGTTGCGCCGCTGATCGGGGGGGTGTGCAGCGCAACGGGAAGCGTTCCGGGGATTCCGCTGGGGGGTGGCGGAATCCCCGCCGCCCCGCGTCGCGCGAACGGTTCTCCGCGCGCCTGCGGTGGCGGTTCCACCCGGCCTGTTCGGGCTCTGCGGCCGGGGAGCTGGGGTTTCGTCGGTGTCCGGGGTGTGCGGTGCGGTCCACGCGGTGCTCGTCGTGGCCCGCCTTCCGGTGTTGCCATGAGGAAGACGTGCGAAGTCCGGTGAACGTTCCGCGAATGCGGCGGAAAGTGCCGGAGGACACAGCGTGAAAATGCTTTTCTGCGCAATGCTGCTGAATTCGGCTGAGCAGCACTGCGCGGAAAGCGGGAGTGGATTCGCGTGACCTCCCCCGGCCGGATGAACGGTGACGGTTTGGTCGCGGAGCGTGGCCGGATGTGGTCCACGGCGCTTCCGGTGCACCTGTCTGCGAGGGCGAACCCGCAGCTCAGTTACCCTTTGCAGGTACTGCTGGATATCCATCCCTGTCCTGCACGGGGCAGGAGGATCTGCACGAATCCGGGAGCATCGCCCGTGGCCCGAGTCGTCGTCGACGTCATGCCCAAGCAGGAGATTCTCGACCCGCAGGGTCAGGCGGTGGCCGCCGCGCTGCCCCGGCTCGGCTTCGAGGGCATCTCCGAAGTCCGCCAGGGGAAGCGATTCGAGCTGGAGGTCGCCGACGACGTCGACGACGCCGCGCTCGCCCAGATCGCCGAAACGCTGCTGGCCAACCCCGTGATCGAGAACTTCGTCGTCCGCAGGGTGGAAGCATGAGCGATTTCGGGCCCACTCCAGTCCTGCGTGACCGCACCTCAGGGGAACGTGACGCAAGCCGGCCACGAGGAACCACGGAACGCGAGGTTCGGCCGGGCGCAACCACCACTGCGAATCGCGGAGAGGCGGTACCGGCATGAGCCCGAAGATCGGCGTCATCACCTTCCCCGGCACCCTCGACGACGTGGACGCGCAGCGCGCGGTCCGCAAGGCGGGTGCCGAGGCGGTGCCGCTGTGGCACGCCGACGCGGACCTGCGCGGCGTGGACGCGGTGGTCGTGCCGGGCGGGTTCTCCTACGGGGACTACCTGCGCTGCGGCGCGATCGCGAAGTTCGCCCCGGTGATGGGCGAGGTGGTGCGCGCCGCCGGGCAGGGGATGCCGGTGCTGGGCATCTGCAACGGCTTCCAGATCCTGTGCGAGGCCGGGCTGCTGCCGGGTGCGCTGACCCGCAACTCGGGCTTGCACTTCGTGTGCCGCGACCAGTGGCTGAAGGTCGAGAACAACTCCTCCGCGTGGACGTCCCGCTACGACGCGGGCGCCGAGCTGCTGATCCCGCTGAAGTCCGGTGAGGGCGCCTACCTGGCGGACCAGGCCGTGCTGGACGAGCTGGAGGGCGAGGGCCGGGTGCTGTTCCGGTACCTGGAGGACGACCCGAACGGTTCCCTGCGCGGCATCGCGGGCATCACCGACGCGCGCGGCCGGGTCGCCGGCCTGATGCCGCACCCGGAGCACGCGATCGACCCGCTGACCGGGCCCACCGATGACGGCCTCGGCATGTTCCTGTCCGCTCTCGACGTACTGGTGGCAGCGTGAGCAACAACGAGCACGACGCGACGGCCGCCGCGGTGGCCGCGGTCGCCGACGGCCCGGAGGCGGATCCGGTGGAGTCCCGGCCGGAGCTGGACACGGTGGGCATCGCGAAGTCCTCGCCGGACCTGGCGCAGCCGTACCGCGAGCTGGGCCTGAAGGACGACGAGTACGAGCGGATCAAGGAGATCCTGGGCCGCCGCCCCACCGACGCCGAACTGGCGATGTACTCGGTGATGTGGAGCGAGCACTGCTCGTACAAGTCCTCGAAGGTGCACCTGAAGTACTTCGGCGAGACCACGACGCCGGAGATGCGGGAGAAGATGCTCGCCGGCATCGGCGAGAACGCGGGCGTGGTGGACATCGGCGACGGCTGGGCGGTCACGTTCAAGCTGGAGTCGCACAACCACCCGTCGTACGTGGAGCCGTACCAGGGCGCGGCCACGGGTGTCGGCGGCATCGTCCGCGACATCATGGCGATGGGCGCCCGCCCGGTCGCGGTGGCGGACCCGCTGCGCTTCGGCCCGGCGGACGCGCCGGACACCCGTCGGGTGCTGCCGGGCGTGGTGGCCGGGGTCGGCGGCTACGGGAACTGCCTGGGGCTGCCGAACATCGGCGGCGAGGTCGTGTTCGACGAGTCCTACGCGGGCAACCCGCTGGTGAACGCGATGTGCGTCGGCGTGATGAAGACCGAGGACCTGCACCTCGCGCACGCCTCCGGCACCGGCAACAAGATCATCCTGTTCGGTGCCCGCACGGGCCTGGACGGCATCGGCGGTGTCTCGGTGCTGGCGTCGGAGACCTTCGACGACGCCGAGGGCGGCACGGGCCGCAAGAAGCTCCCGAGCGTGCAGGTCGGCGACCCGTTCACCGAGAAGGTGCTGATCGAGTGCTGCCTGGACCTGTACCACTCGGGTCTGGTCGTGGGCATCCAGGACCTGGGCGGCGCCGGCCTGTCCTGCGCGACCTCGGAGCTGGCCTCGGCCGGTGACGGCGGGATGCGCGTGGACCTGGACCGGGTGCCGCTGCGCGCGTCGGGCATGAACCCGGCGGAGGTCCTCTCCAGCGAGTCCCAGGAGCGCATGTGCGCCGTCGTCGAACCGTCCCGCGTGGACGAGTTCATGGCGGTGTGCGCGAAGTGGGACGTGCTCGCGACGGTGATCGGCGAGGTCACCGACGGCGAGAACCTGGAGATCTACTGGCACGACGAGCTGGTCGTGGACGTGCCGCCGCGCACCGTCGCCCACCAGGGCCCGGTGTACGAGCGGCCGGTGCAGCGCCCCGGTGAGCAGGACCTGATCGCCGCGGACAACGCGAACACCCTCGCCCGCCCGTCCACCCCGGACGAGCTGCGGGAGACGCTGCTGACGATGGCGGCGTCGCCGAACCTGTGCTCCCGCGAGTGGGTCACCAGCCAGTACGACCGCTACGTGCGGGGCAACACGGTGCTGGCCCAGCCCTCGGACGGCGGCGTGCTGCGCATCGACGAGGAGACGGGCCGCGGCATCGCCGTCGCCACCGACTGCAACGCCCGCTACACGCGGCTGGACCCGTACGCGGGTGCGCAGCTGGCGCTGGCCGAGGCGTACCGCAACGTGGCCACCACGGGGGCGACCCCGATGGCGGTGACGAACTGCCTGAACTTCGGTTCGCCGGAGGACCCGGGCGTGATGTGGCAGTTCCAGCAGGCGGTGCAGGGGCTGGCGGACGGCTGCGCGGAGCTGGGCATCCCGGTGACGGGCGGCAACGTCAGCTTCTACAACCAGACCGGCAGCCAGCCGATCCTGCCGACGCCGGTGGTCGGCGTGCTCGGCACGATCGACGACGTCACCCGCCGCATCCCCACCGGCATCGGTGGCGAGGAGGGCGAGACGCTGCTGCTGCTCGGGGACACCCGCGAGGAGTTCGGCGGTTCGGAGTGGGCGCGCGTCGCCCACGACCACCTCGGCGGCACCCCGCCGAAGGTGGACCTGGCCCGGGAGAAGCTGCTGGCCGACGTGCTGCTGGCCGGTTCCCGCGACGGCATGATCTCCGCCGCGCACGACCTGTCCGAGGGCGGGCTGGCGCAGGCGCTGGTCGAGACGGCGCTGGTCGGCGAGTGCGGTGCCCGCGTGGTGCTGCCGGAGGGCGTGGACCCGTTCGTCGCGCTGTTCTCCGAGTCGGCGGGCCGCGTGCTGGTGGCGGTGCCGCGCAGCGAGGAGCTGCGGTTCACCGAGATGTGCGCGGCGCGCGAGCTGCCGTGCGCGAAGGTCGGCGTCGCCGACGCGGGCACGTCGAGCCTGGACATCCAGGACATCGCCGAGATCCCGCTCGCGGAGCTCCGCGAGGCGTGGGAGGGCACCCTCCCGGCGCTCTTCGGCTGACGTTCCCACCCGGACGGCCCGCCACCCCGACCAGGGGCGGCGGGCCGTTCCGCGTCGTGGGCGCGGCTCGTCCGCTCGGTCGAACCGGTCGAACGGGCCGTCGGACGATCAGCGGTCGTAGCGGCCGGAGCCGATCGCGGCGAGGAACGCCGCCCAGCGGGCGGAGTCGATGCGGAGGGTCCCGCCGTCGCGGTCCTTCGTGTCCCGCACGCCCGCGATCCCCGGCGCCCCGCCGACTTCCACGCAGGTCTGCGTCGCCGTGGTGCGGGTACTGGTGCGCCATCCCTTGAGCGGCTCGGAAGTCACGTTCCCCTGCCTTCCCAATCGCGTGCGTAGGTCGCCAGCAACTCGGCCGATTCCACCGCGCTGAGCGCTGCCGCGAGAACGGTACTCCGGAGCGCGTCGTAAGCGGAAACATCTTCAGGTTCGTCCAGGAACGCGCTGGCGCTGTGGTGCTCGACGTGGACGATCGACGGCGCCTTCGCGAACTCGTAGAACAGGAACGGGCCGTCGATGCCGGGGTGCACGCCGAACGGGAGCACCTGGATCGTGACGTTCGTCCGCTTGCCGATGCTGATAAGCCGGTGGACCTGGTCGGCCATGACGCCAGGTGTCCCGACCGGCCGCAGCAGGGCGCCCTCGTCGATCAGCGCGGTCAGCTCGACTGGAGCACGGCGGCGCGTGATGACTTCTTGCCGGCCGACTCGCACGGCCACTCGGGCGTCGGCTTCAGGCGCAGGTACGCCGCCACCGGACATCACGGCACGGGCGTAGTCGGCGGTCTGCAACAAGCCGGGCACCAGCGCCAGGGTGAGTTCGGTGATGCGCAGCGCTTCGCGCTCGAAGCCGAGCACCGCCGTCAGCTGCGCCGGAAGACCGGCTGTGGCCCGCGATTCCCACCAACCGGGTTGGTGCAGGTCGTGCGCCATCCCCAGCAGCCGGTCGCGCTCCGTCCCGGTCACCCCGATGATCGCGAGGATGGCGGCGAGGTCCGCTTCGGTGATAGCGCGGGCGCCGCTCTCCACGCGCGACATGGTGGCCTTCGACCAGCCGAGGCGCTGCGCCACCGCTTGGGCTTCCCAGCCGGACTTCTTGCGCGCGTCGCGGATTTCGGCCGCCAGAGCACGTTGTCGCGCACCACTCGCCATGCGCCGAGCCTAGATCGGCTCGGCGATCACGAACGATGTCCCCCTATCGGATCATGGACACCAGTTTCTGAAACTGGCATTGTTTGCGGAAACCAGGAGGTGGTCCGATGGCTGTTCCGATCTGGGCCGCGTCGTGCGGGCCGGTGGATTCGCGGTGGCACGGGGTGCGGCGGTCCGATGGTGGTGCGTTGCCGGCGTGGTGCGGGGTGTTCGTGTACGGGCCGGTGCACCTGCGGCGGGGTGCGTGTCCGGACGGTGTGTTCGATCGGGACGCCTGCCGGGAGTGCGTGGCGGTGGGTGATGGGTGAGCGGCATTTCTGGCGTCCTGGTGGGGATTCCGTGCGGCATGCGTTCCGGGGTCGTCGGTGGTGCGGTGAGTCGGGTGCGGTGTCGGTGTGCGGTGTCGGGGTGGAGTTGGCTTCCGATCCGTCCGAACAGGACTGGGTGGTGGCCCCGACCTGCACCGCCTGCAACGAGCTGCTGCGCGCCGAGCTCCCGAGGCCCGAGCCGGGTCTGTTCGGCTGAACCGCTGAGATCCGAGCCGAACCTGTTCGGCCGGACTCCTCGGGGCCTGACACCGAACCTGTTCGGTCGAATTCCCGGGGCCTGGCACCGAACCTGTTCTGTTGAAGACTCCCGGGTCGGACGGGACCCCTCTCCCCGTCCCGTTCCCGTCCCGGGCAGGCCTCCCGCCGGTCGCGGCGCCGGAAACCCCGACCCGGCCCGCGCCAGGGAGGCGGAGCGGGGGCGCACCACCCCGGTGCGCCCCCGCCCACCCCTACCGCACGGCTCGTTCGGCCGCGGGGCCACGTAGAACCCGCCCGAGGTGGCTTCGTGGAACGACTCGTCGGCGAGCGCCCGCTTGATCACCCCGAGCAGCGTAGGGCCCGCTGCGGAGTGCGTAACGGCGCGATGGTCCCGGCACGGCACTCCCCCGACTCGACGTGGGCCGCCCCCGCGGGTGGGCCCCGGTGGAACCGCGAGGCTCCTCGCGAGTCCTGCCGGTCCGCTGTCACGACCCGGCGCGCGGTGGCTGCTCGGGGGAGGCCGTCAGGTCCCAGCCGTTGAGGTGGGAGACGGGGGCGACCCGGGACTCCTCGGCGCGCAGTTCGACGGGCGGGGCGGTGCCGCCGAGGTCCAGGCCGCCGATCAGCCGCGCCGACCGCAGGTCCACCGCCCCGTCGAAGCGGGCGTCGCGCACGTACCACCGCTGCTCGCCCGTGAGCCGCTTGCAGTCCACCGATCCGCGGAACACCGACCGGGCGAAGTCGCAGGGTGCGACGGTCCGAGCGCCGCGCAGCTCCACCGGCCCCGCGAACTCGACGTCGGTGGCCCGGATCCGCCCGAGGAACACTGAGTCCCGCAGGTGCACGCCGCCGCGGAACACCGCACCGCTGAAGACCGTGGTGTGCCGGAAGCGGCAGCGGTAGGCGGCGATGCGCCCGACGATGCGGTCTTCGAGGGAGAACCGCTCCAGCCAGGCGCGGGTCAGGTCCAGGTCGTGGATCGGTGCGTCCGGGTCGTCCCGGTGCGGCAGCAGTGCGACGACGAGCCGCTGCGCGGTCTGCCGCGCGTGCCGCTCCCGCTCCAGCTCCGGTGCGATCTCGGGGAGGTCGCCGCCCGGCAGCAGTTCCGGGAGAGTCCACTTCGGATGGTCGAACGGCCTGCGCAGGTAGGAGCACAGCACGTCCAGCACGGTCTGCGCGTACTGCGGCCTGGTGCGGGCGAGAGCGGCCAGCGAGTGCATCGCGCCGACCCGGACCTGGTCGGCGTCGTGCCCGAGCAGCTCCACGGCGCGGGCGAAGCGCTCGTCGTCGGCGCGGTCCCGGTCGTGGCCGGTGCGGCGGTCCTCCAGCTCCTGCCGCCTGCGCTCCAGGTCGTAGCGCTCCCGGTCGAGCTCCTGGCGCTGCTGGTCGAGTTCCTGGCGGCGTTCCTCGACGCGGCGTCGGCGGTCGTTGAGCCAGAGGGCGTAGAGGGCGACGACGGATCCGGCGGCGAGTCCGCCGGTGCGGAGGGCGTCGGCGCCGGTGCTGCGGGGGTCGAACACCAGCAGCGCGGTGCTGACCCCGCACAGCACGAACACCGCCACGACGATCGTCCCGGCCAGTCCCGCCCGGCGCAGCCGCCGCGTCCCCCACTCGTCCACGGGGCGATCTTCGCAGCCGGCGGCTCCCGGCGGGGCCGGATCAGCCGCGAGCGATGGCTTCGAGCTGGGAGTAGGCGCCGTTGAACGCGTTCTGGTCGATCGGCGTCGAGCTGTACTGCCAGAACGTGTGGAAGCCCCAGCCGTACGGCAGCGCTCCCACGCTGCCCGCGTAGCGCGCGACCCACAGCGGGCTCGTCGAGCTGAAGTCGCCGCGCGCGCACTGGTTCCACCAGTTCGTGCTGGTGTAGATCACCGGGTACCGGCCGGTGCGGTGGAAGTACGTGTCGGAGAAGTCCTTGATCCACGCGGTCATCGAGCCCTGCGAGTGCCCGTAGCAGGTGTCGCCGTACGGGTTGTACTCCACGTCCAGCGCGCCGGGCAGCGTCTTGCCGTCGGGCGACCAGCCGCCGCCGTGGTCGACGAAGAAGTTCGCCTGCGCCGCGCCGCTGGAGACGTCCGGCAGCGCGAAGTGGTAGGCGCCGCGGATCATGCCGACGTCGTAGGACCCGTTGTACTGCTGGGCGAAGTACGGGTTCCGGTAAGTGGTGCCCTCGGTGGCCTTCACGAACGCGAACCGCTTGCCCTGGCCCCAGTACGCGGGCCAGTCCACGTTCTGCTGGTGCCCGCTGACGTCGATGCCCTCGACGGTGGCGAGCGGGGACTTGTCTGGCGCGCCGCGGGTCTCGTCGCCGCCTTCGTGCTTGCGGATCTGGGAGCCCATCGCGTGGTCGGTCGCCGGCTCGTCGGCCTGGGTGCTCATCGCTTCCTCCGATCGGAGAGGGGATGTGCCGGCGTGCGCGGGGGTCGCGAGCAGCGCGCACGCCCAGGTGATCGAGAGTAGGGAGATCAGGCCGCGCCGGCGAGCGCGTCCACTCGAATGCGTCATCGAAGGTGGCCCTCTCGAAGAGTCGAAGCCGGTATCCGGGGTCGGGCGTCCGCCTAGCCCGAAAGTGTGGCGAATGTTTTTCAGCTTTTGCAGCGCGAACGTGGGTGAATGACCGGAATGGCGCAATCCGGACGCCCGGGTCACGTCGAGCGACATCTCAGCCGGAGTGAGGGGAATCCGCATGTTTTGACCGCTCCCGACCCGACCGTCGGGTGAACGGCGCCTCGGCCCGGCCCGTCGCCGGGCCTGCTGGCCTGCCGGATCGACACGGATGGCTACCCTGGGTGGGCGGGAATGCGGGTTCGACCGCTCAGCGCCACCGGTCGTATGCTCCGGGGACCCGCTTCACCAGGCACAACCGGGCCACCGAAGGACGAACCGGGCACCGGGCGCAATCGGGGCACCTGACCGGCGGGCCACGGCCGAGGGGGCGAACCGACGACGCACGAGTGGAGGGGCGCCACGGGAATGACGGGGTGGACCACGCCGGTCCCGAACACCCGGGAAACGGAGCCGGCGGTGAGCAGAACGGACCGCAGGCGGTTCGCGGCGGTCTGGGCGCAGACCTTGATGGGCACCAGCTACGTGCCCATGACCAGCGCCGAAGTCGAAGGCCGCCTGCTCGGCTACACCGAGCGCCTGGTCGAATCGCTGCTCTCCGACCCGTTCGACCCGGCCGCCGCGCAGGACGTCGGCGACGACCTGGTGGCCGTGCACTTCACCAGCGCCGACTCGCTCGCCCGCACCATCGACCTGATCGGCGACCAGTTCCTCGACGTGCTGCATCTCGACGACGGGCCCGGCTGGCGGCGGCGCATCGCCGCGCTGCAGGGCTCGCTGTGCACCGGGTTCGTCCAGGCCGCCCGCAAGCGCACCCTCGACGAGCAGGAAGCCATCCGGCAGGCCGTGCTCGACGCGCGCGACGCCGTCGAACAGGCCCTGCGCACCAGCGAGGCCCGGTTCCGGGCGATCTTCGCCGAAGCCGCCATCGGCATCTGCATCGCGGACATGGCCGGGCAGGTCCTGGAGGTCAACTCCTCGCTGCGGCGCATCCTCGGGCGCCCCACCGAGGAGCTGAAGCGGATGACCACGCACGACCTGCTGCACCCCGCCGACTCCGAGGGCTTCTGGCGGCTCTACGAGGAGCTCGTCCGCGGCGAGCGCGACCAGTACCGGGTGGAGAAGCAGTTCACCCGCCCCGACGGCGGCCGCGCCTGGACCGACGTGATCGTCTCGCTGGTGCGCGGTGAGGACGGCATGCCGCTGTACCAGGTCGCGATGATCGAGGACGTCACCGACCGCAAGCTCCTCCAGGACCGGCTGCGCCACCAGGCGATGCACGACCCGCTGACCGGGCTGCCGAACCGGGCGCTGTTCATGGAGCGGCTGACCTCCGCGATGCGCACCAGGCAGGACGGCGAGCGGGTCGCGCTCTGCTACATGGACCTGGACGGGTTCAAGGTCATCAACGACAGCCTCGGCCACCACGTCGGCGACGACCTGCTCGTCGCGGTGTCCGAGCGGCTCGCGATGTCCGTGCACGGCGAGGACCGCCTGGTCGCTCGGATGGGCGGCGACGAGTTCGTCATCCTCATCGAGGACTCCGCGAGCACCGAGCAGGCCATCGAGATCGCCGACGAGATCCTCGACGCCCTCGTCGAGCCCATCCGCATCGGTGGCCACGAGCTGTCCGTCTCCGCCAGCATCGGCATCGTCGAACGCCCCGTGCACGGCCAGAGCGCCGCCGAGCTCATGCGCGACGCCGACGTCACGCTGTACTGGGCCAAGGCCGAGGGCAAAGGCCAGTGGGCGTTGTTCGACCCGGACCGCAACGCCACCGAAGTCGCCCAGTACCGGCTGTCGGCGACCATGCCCGCCGCGCTGGAGCGCGAGGAGTTCTACGTCGAGTACCAGCCGCTGGTGGGGCTGCGCGAGTACGGCGTCGTCGGCGTCGAAGCCCTCGCCCGCTGGTGGCACCCCGACCTCGGCAGGCTCGGCCCGGACCGGTTCATCGCGCTCGCCGAGGAGACCGGGCTGATCGTGCCGCTGGGCCGCTGGGTGCTGCGGCAGGCGTGCAAGCAGGCGAAGGAGTGGCAGGACGAGTTCGGCGACGCGGCCCCGTTCGTCAGCGTCAACCTCGCCGTGCGGCAGTCCCGCGACCCCAACCTCGCCTCCGACGTGGAGACGATCCTGCGCGAGACCGACCTCGACCCGTCCCGGCTGCAGCTGGAGCTCACCGAGAGCGCGGTGATGGGCACCGCCGACGAACCCATCGAAACGCTGTGGGCGCTGACGAAGATGGGCGTGCGGATCGCCATCGACGACTTCGGCACCGGTTACTCGAACCTCGCCTACCTGCGGCACCTGCCGGTGCACGAGCTGAAGATCGCCGGTTCGTTCATGTCCGGGCTGCGCGATCCGGAGAAGGCCGATCCGGTGGACGCCCGCATCGTCGGCACCCTCGTGGACCTCGCGCACACCCTCGGGCTCACCGTCACCGCCGAAGGCGTCGAGACGCACGCCCAAGCGCGGCGGATGGCGGAGATCGGGTGCGAGACCGGGCAGGGCTACTTCTTCGCCCGCCCGTGCTCCCCGGAGCGCATCCGAGCGTTCATCGCCGACCACGTGTGACGGTTCCGCACCGTCCTCTTCGGCCGGTCCGGGCCGCTCACCTGCGCGAACCGGGAAGTTCGCCGGGTGATTCGAATTTTTTCCATCGGATGCGCAACTCGCCGAGCGGGTGGACGTCTTACGAGTAGAGAAGCGCGGGGGGACACCGGCGCACACCCGAGGGGAAGGTTCGAACTGATGTTGAAGCGGACTCGTACGGCTACCACGGCGGCGGCACTGGTCGGCGGTGCGCTGCTGCTCGCCGGTTGCGGCGGCCCGGCGGCGTCGAACGCCGCGGTGGGCCAGGAAGGCATGGGGTCCGACCTCGCGCCTTCGGCCGGGCAGGAGGGCATGGGCTCCGACCTCGCCCCCACCGACGACCACGCCAGCGGCACGCACGACGACATCTCCGCCTCCAACTGCTCGGCGGACGACTTCACGTTCACCATGCAGGCGCAGCCCTCCGACGCGGGCAGCACCAAGATGTTCCTGCTCCAGATGGAGAACACCTCCGACAAGTCCTGCGAGCTCGGCGGCTGGGCCGACGTCACGCCGACCAACATGGCCGGCGAGAAGATCGAAGCGCCCTCCGAGAACGTCAACGAGCCCGGCCCGGACCAGAACCTCACCCTGGAGCCCGGCAAGAGCGCCTTCTCCGGCGTAAAGATCGTGAGCGCCGAGAAGTCCGACCCGGACGCCCAGGTCGCCTCCGGCTTCACCGCCGAGCCCACCGACATGCAGGGCGAGGCGAACGTCGACGTGAAGGACCTCAACGGCGAGAGCGGCACCCTGGAGATGGCGGTCAAGAGCATGCAGATCGGCACCCTCCAGTCGTCGCCGCAGGGCGTCGTCGCGTTCTGATCCGCACCGCGAACACCGCGAGCCCGCGCCGGAGGTCGGCGCGGGCTCGTCGCGTTCCCGGGGTCAGACCTGCAGGTCGACCACCGGTTTCACGTCGTCCGGCTTCCGGTCCAGGGCCTGCGGCCAGTCGTCCAGCGGAACCCGGCGGGTGATCAGGTCGGCCAGCCAGTCCTGGTCCGCGTCGGACAGCGACCGCACCGCCTGCTGGTAGTGCCGCAGGTTCGCGTTCACGCTGCCCACCACCACGTCGTTGTCCAGCACCAGCTCGTCGTTGATCGCGCCGGCCGGGACCGGCAGCGTCCGGTCATGCCCGGCGATGCCGGTGAGCACCGTGATCGCGTTCCGCGCGGTGCGGCGCAGCACCTCGAACACCACCTCGCCGGCGCCGGTCGCCTCGATCACCACGTCCGGTTCGCAGCCCAGGTCGTCCATCGAGGTGTGGTACGTCGCGCCCAGCCGCCGCACCAGCTCCGGCTTCGGCCCGTCGGTCACCTGGTCCAGCACGTGCACGTCCAGCCCGCGCTGCACGCCCAGCAGCGCCCCCAGCAGCCCGATCGCCCCCGCGCCGGTGACCAGCGCGTGCCGCGGCGCGTAGTAGGCGCGGCGGCCGATCAGCTCGGCCTGCTCCCACGCCTTCGCCACCACCGATGCCGGTTCGGTCAGCACCCCGCGGTCGCCCAACCGGGCGGGCACCTTGATCGCGAAGCGGGGTTCGATGGTCCAGCGCTGCGCGCCGAACCCGTCCAGCTCCTTGATGCCGCACTCGGTGAACTCGCCGTTCAGGCAGAAGTCCCACTGGCCCGCCGCGCACGCCGGGCACGGGTGCGGGTCGGGGCGGCGCACCACGCCCACCACCAGGTCGCCCTCGCTGAACCCGCTGATCGCGGGCGCGTACCGCACCCGGCCCAGCGATTCGTGGAACAGCACCATCCGGTCCCGGCCGGGCGGCAGCGCCCCGTGCGACGCGTGCGCCACGTCGTGGTCCGTCGCGCACGACCCGACCAGCAGGCCGTCCACCAGCAGTTCGCCCGGGCCCGGCGTGGGCTCCGGGAGTTCGGAGACCGCAACCGAATCCGGTTCTCCCGGTACCACCGTCGCCGCCTTCACCGCGAATCCTTCCCGTTGCGCCTGCTCGACTCGCCCCGAGTGTGCCCGCCGTGGAGGACCGCGGCCGAATTGACCAGCGCCAAGTGGCTGAACGCCTGCGGGAAGTTCCCGGTGAACCGTCCGGAGTGGACGTCGAACTCCTCGGCGTACAGCCCCACGTCGTTGGCGAGCGCCACGAGCTCGTCGAACATGGCCACCGCCTCGTCCCGCCGCCCGCTCAACGCCAGCGCGTCCACCAGCCAGAACGAGCACGCCAGGAACGAGCCCTCGCGGCCGCTGAGCCCGTCGACCTCGTTGGTGTCCTCGCCCGTCGTGTACCGGTCCACCAGCACGCCGCGGCGCAGCTCCCGCTCCACCACCCGGATCGTGCTGCGCACCCGTTCGTCGTCGCCGGGCAGGAAGCCCACCGAGGGGATGAGCAGCGTCGCCGCGTCCACCGTGGTCCCGCCGTAGTACTGGGTGAACGCGCCCAGCTCCGGGTTCCAGCCCTTGGCCAGCACCTCCGCGTGCACCTCGTCGCGCAGCTCCCGCCAGTGCTCCACCGGGCCCGGCAGCCCGTCCTCCTCGGCGGCCCGCACGGCGCGGTCGAACGCCACCCACACCATCACCCGGGAATGGGTGAAGTGCCGGTCCGGTCCGCGCACCTCCCACAGGCCCTTGTCCGGCTGCTGCCAGATCGTCGCCAGGTGCCGGAGCATCCCGCGCTGCAACGCCCAGGTGTCGGCGTTCTCCGCGACCCCGCGCTCCCGGGCCAGGTGCAGCGCGTCCATCACCTCGCCGTACACGTCGAGCTGCTGCTGGCGGAACGCGCCGTTGCCGACGCGCACCGGCTGCGCGCCCTGGTAGCCGGCGAGCCAGTCCACCTCCCACTCCAGCAGGTGCCGCTCTCCGTCCACGCCGTACATGATCTGCACGCCCGCCGGATCGCCCGCCACGGCGCGCACCAGCCAGCGCCGCCACGCCGCCGCCTCCGCGGAGCAGCCGAAGTTGTCCAGCGCCAGCAGCACCAGCGTCGCGTCCCGCAGCCAGCAGTAGCGGTAGTCCCAGTTCCGGTTGCCGCCGAACGCCTCCGGCAGCGAGGTGGTGGGGGCGGCGATGATGCCGCCGGTGGGGGCGTAGGTGAGCGCCTTGAGCGTGGCCAGCGACCGGTACACGGCCGCCGCGTGCGGGCCGGAGTAGTCGATCTTCTCGGTCCATTCGTGCCAGAAGTCCGCGCTGTCCTGCGTCTCCTGCACCGGATCCATCGGCGGCGGGACCGTCTCGTGGTCGCTGGACCACTGCATCACCCACGAGCGGCGCTGCCCCTCGCTCACGGTGAACACCAGCTCGTGGGCGCGCTCGTGCGGAACCCGTTGCGGCAGCAGGTCACCGCGCAGCACCGCGGTGTGCGGGCCGGCGATCGCCAGGATGTACTCGTCGGGTTCCGGCTCGGCCTGCCGCACGTGCCGCACCCACGGCACCGAGTCGCCGTAGGCGAAGCGCACGATCCAGCGCAGCCGCACGTCGACCTCGCCGGAGACGCCCTCCACCATCCGCACCAGACACGGCGGGTCGTGCTGGTTCTTCTCGTGCGGCGGCATGCTGTCGACCAGCCGGAGCACGCCGCCGTCGGTGTGGAACTCGGTCTCCAGCACCAGCGAGTTGTCCCGGTAGCGGCGCCGCACCTCGCGCACCGGTTCGTCCGGGACGATCTGCCAGTGCCCGTCGCGGCCGTCGCCGAGCAGGCGGCTGAAGCAGGACGGCGAGTCGAAGCGCGGCAGGCACAGCCAGTCCACCGAACCGTCGACGCCCACGAGCGCCGCGGTGCGCAGATCGGACAGCAGGGCGTAGTGCTCGATGGGGCCGGGCGGGCCGACGGGTTGATCGCTCACCTGGCCGAGGCTAGGCATCGACGCCCCGGACGACCACCTCCGCGGCGGCGGTCGTCCCGGGGCGGGTGGTCAGTTGGGGGCCGCCGTGTCCACGAGGACGTGGTGCGGGATGACGGCGCGCACCGCGTCGTCCAGGTTCAGCCCCAGGTCCAGGCCGTCCAGCAGCGCGGGCAGGTCGCCCCCGGCCACGCGGCGGGAACCGGGCCAGCTCTCCGGCACCCGCTCCGCCGAGGTGCAGGCGGGGACCAGCTGGCTGCCGTCGTCCAGCTCGGCGACGTAGACGGCCGGTTCGCCCGCGCCGTCCTCCGGGTCGTAGAGCAGCACGTCGGCGGCGAGCACCGCGGGCGCCAGCTCGGTGTCGGGGGCCTCGCCGGTGGCGATGCGGTGCAGCACCCGCTCCAGCTCGTTCACCGGTTCGGGCAGCGCGAAGGTGAGATCCGAGGGCTCGTACTCGTCGTTGTACTGGAACTCCGGGTCGATCTCGCCGTCCGCGTCGATGTGGAAGGCGCCCACGACGCCTTCCGGCGGCACGTCGTCCCCGGACTCCTGGTAGCCGGGGTCGACGATGTAGAGCCAGCTGTTCGGAGTCTGCCTGGCCTGCTCCCGCATCTCGTCGGTGATCGGCGGCGGTCCGGGGCGGTCGGGTTGCTCTGACATGGCGCTGGCGTCCTTCGTCGGCTGGGTGGTGGAGCTCGACCGGACGCGGCCGGCGCGATCGTCGCCGATCCCGCGGGTTCCTCGCCCGTGCGAGGTGTACCCATCGAGCCTCCCAGTTCTACCGGCCGGTGCCGGGTGGATCACCTGGCGGGTCCGTCCATCCCGGCAGGACGGTGCCGGGTCGCGCGGTGGCCGATCACGGATTCGCCGCCGCGGCAAGGGGTTCCGGCGATGTTCCGGGACCGGTGACGCTGGTCGCGGATCCATCTTTCCGAGGTGCCGGTCCGGTCGCGGGCGGGGCAGACTGGGCGGGCGGCGAGTTCGGGGAGGCGGTCGGCATGATCGGTCAGCGGGAAGCACTGCACCTGTTCGGGTGCGAGGTCTTCGACCCGGCGGGGCACCGCATCGGCATCGTCGGGCAGCTGTTCCTCGACGAGACCACCGAACAACCCGCGTGGATCACCGTGCAGACCGGCCTGTTCGGCACCAACGAGAGCTTCGTCCCGCTGGAGGGCGCCGCGTTCGACGGGGACACGCTCACCGTCTCGGTGCTCAAGGACACGGTGCGCCACGCGCCGCACGTGCGGCTCGACGACGGCGACCTGCTGCTGGAGCAGGAGCACGCGCTGTACCTGTACTACGGCCTGGAGTACGGGGTGGCACCCGCCGAACCGGCCGCGCCGGACGCGGACCAGGTCGTCGCGGAGGGCGAGCTGCCGCAGGAGTACGTGGAGGCGGTGCGGCTCAAGCTCCGCCGCTGGGTCGCCGCGACCTGATCCCCGGGCGCGATCCCGGAGCGGATCCGGTGCGGTTCCGGGCGCGATCCGAGGTGTGACGCGTCCACCCGCTGGGAAATGCACTCCGTTCCCGGGACCGCGCAGCGCATTCTTCCGAGGCCTCCCCGAATGGCGCAACGAGCGGGGGATCTCCTTTTCGGGACCGCCGCCGGGGACCGATTCGTGCCGCCATCGGGGTGAACGGGCCGCTCCCCGCCGCCCATTCTGCGCGCTGCGTGCTCGCCGGCTCATCCGCTCGCCGGTGCGCCGCCAGTCTTGCGAACCAATTCGGGGAAATGGCGAATGCGGTGCGCTGAGTGTCGAACAGGCATTGAAGTCGCAGGTAGGAAGGGTGTTGACGATTTTCCGGCCTGCGTCGTTGAATGGTGCTCCCACGTCCGCGCAAGGGTTTGACCACTAATCGCCAAGTGCGCAAATCCGCTTGTCCCCGTGGCTTACGTTCCGTTTTGCACCATCAGATCGCCGTTCGGCCTCACCCGGGCGGCGCTGAAGGAAGAGGGACCATGACGAAAATGCTCTCCCGAAGCAGGATGGCCGGAGCGGGAATCACCGCCGCCGCGCTCGTGTTCGCCGGTGCCCCGGCGTTCGCGGCGCCGACGCTCGCCCCGCTGACCTTGCACCCCGAAGCGGCGGTGCTGTCCGCGGACGGCGCCGCCGACTCCTACGTCGTCGATCTCCAGGACGGGCAGGACCCGGCCGCGGTCGCCGCCGAGCTCGGCGTGCGCACCGACCACCTCTACACGCACAGCCTGACCGGGTTCTCCGCGGAGCTGACCCCCGAGCAGCTGCGGGCGGTGCGCGCGAGCCACGACGTGGAAGGCGTGTCGCAGAACTTCCGCATCCAGGTCGAGCAGCCGCAGCGGCCCGCCGAGGTCGGTTCGTGGGGCCTGGACCGGTTGGACCAGCCGAACCTGCCGCTCGACGGGAACTACGCGCCGAACGGCACCGGTGCGGGCGTGACGGCCTACATCGTCGACACCGGCATCGACCCGACCCACCCGGACTTCGAGGGCCGCGCGTCGATCGGCTTCGACGCGACCGGCGGCGACGGTGCCGACGGGCACGGCCACGGCACCCACGTGGCGGGCACCATCGGGTCCGCGACCTACGGCGTGGCCAAGGGCGCCGACCTGGTCGGGGTGAAGGTCCTCGACGACAACGGCAGCGGCACCACCGCGGACATCATCGCCGGGCTGGACTGGGTCGCCCAGGACGCCGACGGTCCCGCGGTGGCGAACCTGTCGCTGGGCGGCAGCAAGGATCCGGCGCTCAACGAGGCCGCCACGGGCCTGGTCGACGAGGGCGTGTTCCTGGCGGTCGCGGCGGGCAACGAGGCGCAGGACGCCGAGAACGTCTCCCCGGCCAGCGCGGAGGGCGTGTTCACCACGGCGGCCTCCGACGAGACCGACGCCTCCGCCGAGTTCACCAACTTCGGCGCCACCGTCGAGGGCTACGCCCCCGGCGTGGACATCGTGTCGCTCGCGCCCGGTGGCGGGACCGCGACGTTCAGCGGCACCTCGATGGCCAGCCCGCACGTGGCCGGGGTCGCGGCGCTGCACCTGGCGGCGAACGCGGGCGCCGCGCCCGCGGACGTGATCAGCGGGTTGCAGGGTTCCGCGTCGGCGGACGTCATCGGCGGCGCCCCGTCCGGCACGATCGCCGACCTGCTGCAGACCGGCGAGCTGTGAGTTGATCGGACCGGTCCCCGCCTCCGCGCCGGAGGCGGGGACCGGTGCGCGCCGCGGGTTGGCACGTTCAGCGGAGGGGCCGCGACCGCCGAATGGTGTTCGACAAAGGTTGAGCGGTGCCCTACGGCAAAAGTGGGTTCCCGGGACGATCTCAAGCTGGTTACGGTATCGATCGAGGGGGCCGCTCGCTGCCTCTCGCGGAACTGGTCCAGACCAAGATCGACTGGGCCCCGCCCGCGAAGGCACGTCACGAAGGGGTGTGCCGTGTTATCCGGATACACCGAGGCGCCTGAGCGCGCACAACCGACCACGTCGGAGCTGCCCGGCCGGACCAGGCCCGCGGCGACCGACGCGGAACGCGCGGTGCGCTCCCAGGTCGAAGCGCGCGAAGCCGTCGTTTCCGTCGCCCACGCGGCCAAGGCCCAGGCGGGCGGCTCGGGCGGAGTGCTCCAGGTCGTGCACGGGGCCCGCCGCGTCGGCTGGGCCGCCTACGAACTCCAGCGCAGCGCCACCGAACTCGTGCAGGGCGTCGCGAAACCGCCCTACGCCGCCACCGGATCGCTGGACTCGCTGGAATCCCGCAAGCTCGCCGAGGGCGTCGCCTACCAGGTGCTCTACGACCGCTCGGCGCTCGCCCGCTCCCCGCAGCTGGAGCTGACCTCGCGGCTGGTGGCGCTCGGCGAACAGGCCCGCGTGGTGCACGTGGCGCCGACGAAGATGATCGTGGTGGACAACGAGGTGGCGCTGCTGCCGCTGACCACCACGGAGCACACGGTCGAGAGCGCGGTGGTGATCCGCAGTTCCGCCATGCTCGTCGCGGTGATGCGCATCTTCGAGGACATGTGGCGGTTCGCCGCCCCGTTCACCTCCGAGCAGGAACGGCTCGTCGGCGACGACCAGCCCTCCGAGGAGGAGCGCTGGATCCTGTCGCTGCTGGCCTCCGGCGCCACCGACGACACGATCGGCAGGCTGATGGGCTTCAGCGCCCGCACCGCCCACCGGCGGGTGCGCGAACTGATCGCCCGACTCGGCGTCGAAACCCGGTTCCAGGCGGGGATGCAGGCCGTCAAGCTCGGCTGGCTCTGACCGGACGGCCCGCCCGCCGCGTCCGGCGAACGGGCCGCGGCGGATCAGCCGCACAACGCCGAACCGGTCACCTCCGCCAGCAGCGGCGAGTCGATCTGCGCGTTGGTCAGCACCGAGGCGTTCCCGCCGTCCTCGGTCACCTCGGTGAGCGAGAGGTAGCCCTCGCCGGAACCGCTGTGCCCCCAGGCCGCCCCGCCGCAGGCCAGCGGCCTGCTGATCAGCCCGAGGCCGGCCGCGTTGCCGCCGCCCTCCGGGATCGGCACCGTCCGCTTCATCTCGGCGAGCGCGGCGGGCGAGGTGAGCTCGCCGTCGAGCAGCGCCCGGTAGAACCGCACCAGGTCCCGCTGCGTGGAGATGATCGCGCCGGAGGTCGCGGACCGGGACGGCTCCGAGTTCGTCGTGACGTCGAACCACAGGTCGAACGGCGGCACCCGCCCGCCGCGGTACCCGTTGACCCGCGGTTCCGGCACGGACCGGTCGCCCGCCGCGGGGTACGTGGTGTCCGCCAGCCCCAGCGGCCGGATGATCCGCTCGGTGAGGGCGGTGCCCACCGGCTCGCCGGTGATCCGCTCGATGAGCATGCCGAGCACCAGGTAGTTCGTGTTGGCGTACACGAACTCCCCGCCGGGCTCGTGCACCGGCGGACTGCTCAGCCCCGCGCGCACCAGGGATTCCAACGAGTAGGTCCCGTCCGGCCCCGGTCGCGGATCGGGTAGTCCGGCCGGGACCCCGCTGGTGTGCTGCAGCAGGTGCCGGACCGTGATGGCGCCGCCGTCGTAGCCGCCGCCCGCGACCACGCCGGGCAGGTAGCGCTCGATCGGCGCGTCGAGCTCGACCGAGCCCTCGTCGACCAGCTGGAGGACGGTGGTGGCGGTGAATGTCTTGGTCTGGCTGTAGGCGCGGAAGTGGTCGGTGGAGCGCAGCGGCCGGGCGGTGCCCACCTGGGCGGTGCCCGCGCTCAGCTCCCAGCTCCCGGCCGGGTCCCCGCCGTGCACGCCGGCGCCCGGGCCGGTCTGCGCCTGGTAGGCGTTGAGCACGTCCTGGACGTCCGGCGGCGCGGCCTGCGCGGCGGTGCCCACCAGGGCGGTGACGACCACGGCGGTGAGCGCCGCTCGGCGTGCGGTGCGAATGCTGCTCATTCCGGTTCCCCTCAGCGGATGGGGCCGTCCCCAGCAGGGACCGCGCCCGTCCGGTGCGTCCCCTCCGACAGCAGAGCCGGAGCCTAGGGACGGCGCGGTGCGCCTCCGGTGCGTTCGGCCGGAACCGGCCGGGGTTTCGCCCGGTCGGCCCAGCGGTGCGGGCTCGGGAAGAGCTCCGGGCGAGTCCTAAGCTGGCCGCATGCCTCCACGTCGGCGGGTCGACCCGCACGAACTGCGCGCGGCGATCGACGCGGTCGCCCCGTGGCTGGCCGACGAGGCGCGGCGCCCGGCGCGCGCGGAGACCGCGGCCGCGGTCCGGTCGAGCCTGCGCACCTTGGAGGAGATCGCGCCCGGCCGCACCGTCGAGGTGCGGGTGCCGCCGTACGCCGCCGTGCAGTGCGTCGCAGGCCCCGAGCACACCCGCGGCACCCCGCCGAACGTGATCGAGACCGATCCGCGCACCTGGCTGCTGCTGGCCACCGGTGAGCTGGACTTCGCCACCGCGGTCGAGGACGGCCGGGTCAGCGCCTCCGGGTCCCGGGCCGACCTCACCGCGTGGCTCCCCCTGGTCCGCGCGTCTTGACCGAATTCTTTCCGGCTCTTGTTGTGGAGCACTGGGGTGGCGGAACCTCGCCGCCTGCCTGTGAGCCTGCCGACGGGTCCTCGGTCGTTCCCCTGTCAGCGGCGAAGCCGCTGAGCGGCGACCACCAGAGCAAGAGGAGAACCCGCCACCCCGGTGCTCCGCAGCACCAGTGAGTCCTCGGTCAGTGCGCCGACTTCAGCAGCACGACCAGCAGGCCCAGCCCGATGAGAACCAGGACGAGCACCGCGCGCTTCCACCACGGCAACCGCGTGCGCCGCACCGCGAGCACCGCGAACACGCCCATCGTGGCGACCAGGAACCAGATGCTCGTCCACGTCGCCACCGCGAACGGCACCCGGCCCAGCGCCGAGCCGACCAGCAGCAGCACCGGCAGCACCGCGGCCTGCAGGATCTGCCCGGAGGTGCGCAGCATCCGCGCCGGGTGCAGCGGTTCCGCCACCACTTCCCGCACGGCGAGGTGCGCGACGTACTCGGAGAGCAGGCTCGCCGCCCACAGCCCGCCCGTGGCCACCACCACGTCCAGCACCGCCGTCCACGGCTCCACGTGCTCGCCGGGATGCCGCACGAGCACCAGCAGCGTGCTCAGGCAGGCGATGGAGCCGTAGATCCGTTCGCGCAGCACCGAGGCGATGTGCTCGGCCCGGGCGCTGTCGCTGCGTGAGGTCATGGCGACGTTTCTAGCCGCAGGCCCGGGGAACTCGGCCCGCGGGCCGAACGGCCGGGGGCGCTGCTCCGATCGGCGGCCGCCCGAGGACCGGTCGGCGCAACGCCCGCTGCGAGTGCTGCCCGCGCGGCCACCTCGGGTGAGCGGGCGGGTGCGGACGGGGGTGGCCACCGCGATGACCGGGTTCACACCGGTGGCACGCCCTCGTCGAAAGTCCTGCTCAACGGGGGTGCTCGTCGTGGTTCGCGGAGGCGGCCGGTCATCCGGCCTTCGACGCCCGTTTACACTGAGGCGTAACTCCGACTCCGTCCTCCAGGGAGTTCTCGGTGGTCTTCGACCGGCCAGACGGCAGTGTTCCCGCTACCTCCAGCGCTCCCGGTTCGGGCGGCGCCCCCGAACCGCCCGCCGATCCGTTCGAACAGGACGTGCCGCACGAGGAGTGCGGGGTCTTCGGCGTGTGGGCTCCTGGCGAGGAGGTCGCGAAGCTGACCTTCTACGGGCTGTTCGCCCTCCAGCACCGCGGCCAGGAAGCCGCGGGCATCGCCGTCGGCGACGGCTCGCAGGTGCTGGTCTACAAGGACTTGGGCCTGGTCAGCCAGGTGTTCGACGAGCAGGTGCTCGCCTCGCTGCGCGGCCACGTCGCCGTCGGGCACAACCGCTACTCCACGACGGGCGGCGCGAGCTGGGAGAACGCCCAGCCGACCTTCCGCACCACCGCCTCCGGCAGTGGTCTCGCGCTGGGCCACAACGGCAACCTGGTGAACACCGCGGAGCTGCGCGAGCGGGTCGTCGCCGAGGGCGTCGACACCGTGTCCGCGAACAGCTCCTCCCCGGCCTCCGCGTGCGACCGCGCCACCACCGACTCCGACCTGGTGTGCGGGCTGCTCGCCGCGCACGCCGCGGACAAGGGCATCGAGCAGGCCGCGATGGACCTGTTCCCCACCGTGTCCGGCGCGTTCTCCATGGTCTTCTCCGACGAGTCGACGCTGTACGCCGCCCGCGACCCGCAGGGCGTGCGCCCGCTGGTGCTGGGCAGGCTGGAGCGCGGCTGGGTCGTGGCCAGCGAGACCGCGGCGCTGGACATCGTCGGTGCGTCCTTCGTCCGCGAGGTCGAGCCGGGCGAGCTGCTCGCCATCGACGCCGACGGCCTCCGCTCGCAGCACTTCGCGCACCCCAAGCCGAAGGGCTGCATCTTCGAGTACGTCTACCTGGCCCGTCCGGACACCACGATCTCCGGCCGCTCGGTGAACAGCACCCGGGTGGAGATCGGCCGCAAGCTGGCCCGCGAGCACCCCGTCGAGGCCGACCTGGTCATCCCGGTGCCGGAGTCCGGCACGCCCGCGGCGATCGGTTACGCGCAGGCCTCCGGCATCGACTACGGCAACGGGCTGGTGAAGAACTCCTACGTGGGGCGCACCTTCATCCAGCCGTCGCAGACCATCCGGCAGCTCGGGATCCGGTTGAAACTGAACCCGCTGCGCGAGGTCATCCGCGGCAAGCGCCTGGTGGTCGTGGACGACTCGATCGTGCGCGGCAACACCCAGCGCGCCCTGGTGCGGATGCTGCGCGAGGCCGGGGCGATCGAGGTGCACGTCCGGATCGCCTCGCCGCCGGTGAAGTGGCCGTGCTTCTACGGCATCGACTTCGCCTCCCGCGCGGAGCTCATCGCCAGCGGCACCGACACCGACGGCATCCGCCGCTCCATCGGTGCCGACTCGCTCGGCTACGTGTCGCTGGACGGGCTGGTCACCGCCACGGAGCAGCCGCGCACCCGGTTGTGCGCGGCCTGCTTCGACGGGAACTACCCGATCCCGCTGCCGGAAGAGGCGCAGCTCGGCAAGTACCTGCTCGAAGGCGTGGCGGGCAGTTCCGAGAAGGGCGTCGCCGGACCGGCCGAACCGGTCCTGTCCAGCGGTTACGGCGGAGCCGACGCGCTGCGCAGGCCCTGACCGGCCGCGGCGGCACCGGGCGCGCCGCGTAGCGTGGTGCCGCCCTCCGGCCGGGCTGGTCCGTCCGTGGCCCGCAGCCGGGTGGAAGCGGAAATCCGCGCGACGGAACGGGTACCGGCGGGTACGCCTGTGGTAGGCAAGGGGCAGGGCCGTTGTGGGATGGCCCACAGCGCTCGCGCCGCCGACCGCGAGCCCACCAACGTTGAACGCACACCAGATGTGGAGTCAGTCGTGTCCGAAGACCTGCTCGCAGGCTCATCCGCCGAAGCTGAGAAGGCCACCTACGCGAACGCGGGGGTGAGCATCGAGGCAGGCGACGAAGCCGTGCAGCAGATGCTGCCCTGGGCGAAGCGGGCGAGCAGGCCGGAAGTGCTGGGCTCGCTCGGGGGCTTCGCCGGCCTCTTCCAGCTGAAGCTGGACCGGTGGACCGAACCGGTGCTGGCCTCCTCCACCGACGGCGTCGGCACCAAGCTCGCCGTGGCGCAGGCGATGGACAAGCACGACACGGTCGGCCTCGACCTGGTCGCGATGGTCGTCGACGACCTCGTGGTGTGCGGCGCGGAACCGTTGTTCCTGCAGGACTACATCGCCGTCGGCAAGGTCGTGCCGGAGCGGATCGCCGACCTGGTGAAGGGCGTCTCCGAAGGCTGCCTGCAGGCCGGTTGCGCCCTGCTCGGCGGGGAGACCGCGGAGCACCCGGGCATGATGGCGCCCGGCGAGTACGACATCTCCGCCACCGGCGTCGGCGTCGTCGAGGCGAGCGGGATGCTCGGCCCGGACAAGGTCCGGCCCGGCGACGTGGTGATCGGCATGGGCTCGTCCGGGCTGCACTCGAACGGCTACTCGCTGGCCCGCCACGTGCTGCTGGAGCTGGCCCGGATGCCGCTGACCGGCCACGTGGAGGAGTTCGGCCGCACCCTCGGCGAGGAGCTGCTGGAGCCGACCCGCATCTACGCGAAGGACTGCCTGGCGCTGGCCGCCGAGACCGAGGTGCGCACCTTCGCGCACGTCACCGGTGGTGGCCTGGCCGCGAACCTGGCGCGGGTGGTGCCCGCGGGCCTCACCGCGGTGCTGGACCGCGGCAGCTGGACCCCGGACCCGGTGTTCGGCCTCATCGCGCAGCGCGGCCGGGTCGAGACCGAGGAGATGGAGCGGACCTTCAACATGGGCGTCGGCATGGTCGCCGTCGTCACCGCCGAGGACGTGGACCGGGCGCTGGCGGTGCTGACCGCGCGCCACGTGCCCGCCTGGGTGCTCGGCGAGGTCGCCAAGCAGCCCGCGGTGGAGGACGCCGCCGAGGACCAGCGCGTCGTCGTCCGGGGCAACCACCCCCGCTTCTGAGGACTTGACCCGCGGGGCGCGACCGAGCACCACGGTCGCCCCCCGCGGTGCGTCCGGGGCCCGCTCTGGCCCGGCCCGGCATCGCCCGGAAAAGTTCGCGGAGCCGGGAATTCCGCAGTGGACCCGCCCGTTGTACGGGGTGGCCGGTGTGCGCGTGCCCCCGGGCTCCATCACGAGCCTGCAGGGAATACCGTTCGGCTGGAGCCTTGCAGCGCCATCCGCCGAGAGGCGGCCCGCACACCGGCCCCTACTCGTCCGGCCCGCCGGAGTCCGATCGGGAACGAAAAAAGTGCGCCGGCGGACCGGCGCACTCATCTCGTGTTCTCGTGGCGTGTTCGGCGATCACGCGCTCACCAGGCCGTCGGCACCGCTCGCCGACATCCGCACGACCTGTTCCGCCCGGACGGAGCGCATCCAGCGGATGCGCGCCGACCGGGCGATTTCGACAGGACCACACAGCTGGTGCCTCTCGCCCACGGAACGACTGCGGGAACGCAACGACGCTACCTGCGACACAGAACACCGAGTGGACGAAGCTGAAGCCGTCCACCCGGTGTGCACGTGCCGTCAACGCCGGTAGTCGTCGTACCCGTCGTCGTATGTGTCGTCGCGGTCCTCCTCGGACCATTCGCCAGGCGGTTCCGTGGACAGCTCCCGCTGCAATGCCTCGACGTCCATGGTGGGGGAGCTGTACTTCAGCTCGCGGGCCACCTTCGTCTGCTTGGCCTTAGCCCGGCCGCGCCCCATGGCTCGACCCCCTCGCGCAGGGTGTGCGGGGTGGCCAGGGGAACGGCGACCCCGCATGATCTCGACAACTTTTCCTGTAACTACCGTACCGTGCCGATGCGGTTCTACGCGACGTGGTGCCCTGGAGAGTCTCCGTGTCGCGCGTGACCTTCCCCCCAGATCGCGGATCGGCGGTCCGCGATCGTCGAGGCCCCCGGCTCGCCGTCCAACGCGGGCAGCCGAAGGCACCATCGGGGCGCATGGCACGATACTCGCGTGCCTGAACCGTTCGTCGCCTACCTGAGGGTGTACGAACCCTTGTCGTCGATCGATTCCCCGTTGCGCGAGCAGCTGGCCGCGACCCTGGAGCGGGGAGCGCTGGAACCGACCGTCGCGGCGACCAGGGAACAGGACCAGTGGCTGCGCACCCAGGTGTCGGCTCCGCCGAAGCTGCTGCCCGACGAGGGCACCGGCGCGCATTCCGGTGATGTCCTCACCCTCGACCCCGAGTCCGTGCCCAGCGGTCCTGCCGCGACCGTCGGCCCCGGCCCGCTGGTGTGCCCGCTGGACCTGCGCGGCAGGTCCGCTGCGGCGCTGGTCGGCTTCCTCGGCGCGGCCGAGCTGCCGCTGCGCTCCGCGGTGCTGTCCCTGCCGGTGGAGAAGGCGAAGAGCCAGGCCAGCGCGGTGGTCAGCGAGCTCGCCGAGAACGCGGTGCACGTGCTCTCGTCCACCTGGACCGTCCCGCTGCCGTGGTTCGTGCTGGTGGACCCGGTGGAGCGGGAGGCCGGGAACTCGGACGGCACCCGCCGGGTGTGCTGGCGGGTCGCGATGGCCGACGCGCGGCGCCGGGTGGCGCGGGCGCACTCCGTCGCGCGGGACTCCATCGGCGACGGCGGGCCCACCAAGATCCTGCGCGAGACCGGTCGCTGGCTGGAGCGGTTCCACCCGCACTCCGCGGTGGAGCTGGACTACGGCGGCCTGGTGCAGATGATGAGCGACAGCGACCTGGACGCCGACACCTCGGCGGAGGACGTGCACGCGATCATCGACGCGATGGAGTCCGGCGACACGGTGGAGGTCGGCGAGCGCTACGAGGCGCTGCGCGACTTCTGGTCCGAGTTCGCCGCCCGCGAGCGCTACAACTGACCGCTGCCGCTCTCCCGCCGCGAGGGATCCTCAGCGGTGGCAGCGGATCTCGCCGTTGAGGACGGCGAACCAGGCCACGTCGGCGTCGATCCACTCGCGCCAGCCCGCGCTCAGCCGCTCCAGTTCGGCGCCGGTGGCCAGCCCGCGCTCGACGGCCTGGGTGGCGAAGGCCGAGTTCCGCACCCGGTCCGCCCACAGGCCGCCCCACCAGGTGCGTTCCTCGGCGGTGGCGAAGCACCAGGCGGAGGCGGTGGCGTCGACCTCGCCGAACCCGGCTTCCCGCGCCCACCCGAGCAGCCGCCGCCCGGCGTCCGGTTCGGCGTCGTTGCCGCGCGCCACGCGGTGGTACAGGTCGAGCCAGTCGGTGAGCGCGGGCAGCTGCGGATACCAGGTCATCGCCGCGTAGTCGGCGTCCCTGGCGGCGACGATCCCGCCGGGCCGGCAGACCCGCCGCATCTCGCGCAGCGCCGCGACCGGGTCGGTGAGGTGTTGCAGCACCTGGTGCGCGTGCACCACGTCGAAGGAGCCGTCGGCGAACGGCAGCGCGTACACGTCGGCCACCTGGAACTCGGTGTTGGCGGGCGCGCCCGCGCTCGCCTGCTCGACGATCTCGGCGGCGTTGTCCACGCCGGTGACGTGGCCGGGGGCGACGCGCTCGGCGAAGTCGTGGGTGATCGTGCCTGGTCCGCAGCCGACGTCGAGCACCGCGGCGCCGGGGGTCAGGTCGGCGAGCAGGTAGGCGGCGGAGTTCTCCGCGGTCCGCCAGCGGTGCGAGCGCAGCACGCTCTCGTGGTGCCCGTGCGTGTAGACGTCAGCCATCACTGCTCCCAAGAAGTGGGAAAATGAGTCCAGAATATGAGTCTACGGTGCGGATCGCGCGCACGACGAGCACGCCCGGCACCTCCGAGGTACCGGGCGGACCCGCACTCCTGCTCAGTCCACGGCGCCCGCGATGACCCGCAGCACGCCGACCTGCTCGCCGCCGCCCAGCACCGGCTGCTCGGCGATGCGGTCCAGCTCGTCCCCGGCCACCCGCACGCCGAAGGCGCGCAGCACCGCCACCGCCACCGGGCCGCGGGCCCGCGAGGCGCCATCGCTGATCTTCACCGCGGCCGCGCGCCCGTCCGGCAGCGCCAACGCGAGCACGCCCTCCGCGCCGATCTTCGACAGCAGCCCCGGCACCGCGGTCATCAGCGCCGTGTCGTCCCGGTCCGTGCCCGCCACCAGCCACGGGTGCGCGCGCATCGCGTCCGCCACCCGGCCGGCGTCACCACCCGCGGTCACCACGCCGCGGAACACCCTGGCCAGCCCGAGCAACGAGATCGCGAACAGCGGCGCTCCGCAACCGTCCACGGTGGTCAGGTCGATCGGATCGCCGGACAACTCGGAGATCACCTCCCGCACGCCCCGCTGCAGCGGATGCGCCGGATCCAGGTAGCTCTCCACCGGCCAACCCCGCTGCACGCAGGTCGCCAGCATCGCCGCGTGCTTGCCGGAGCAGTTCATCGCGAGCCTGCTCGGGCCGATGCCGTCGGCCAGCCGGTGCTCGCGGGTCGGTCCGTGGCCCGGCAGGTCCGGCGGGCAGCGCAGCGCGTCCTCGTCCAGGCCGTGCCGGCGCAGCAGCGCCAGCGCCCGCTCCACGTGCCCGGGCTCCCCGTCGTGCGAGGAGGCGCCCAGCGCCAAATCCGCGTCGTCCGGCAGGTCCAGCCCGGCGCGCAGCATCGCCAGCGCCTGCGCGGGCTTCACCGTGGAGCGCGGGAACATCGGCGACCGCACGTCACCGGCGGAGCGCAGCACCGAGCCGTCGGCGTCCAGCAGGACCACCGATCCGAAGTGGACCCCCTCGCGCAGCCCGCCGCGCACCAGCTCGACGAGCGGGGCGGGAGCGGTCACGGGCGGTCCCGCTCCGCGGCCAGCAGGTCGTCCACCGAGGCGGCGCCCTCGCGGTAGCGGCGGGCGATCTCGCCGTTGAACCGGTCCACCACGGCCTGCACCTCGCGGCGCCGCTGCGAGACCGAGTCCTCCTCGCCGGTGTAGGCCGCCAGCGCGGTGTCCAGCTTGGCGTCGGTCAACGAGGTCACGTTCGACAGGTCCACGTCCGACACCAGCGCTTCCACGTGCCTGCGGTGCGCTTCGGCCCGCGACGGCTCGGTGGTCTGGTAGCGGCCGGAACCGGTGGCCGGGCCGACCGCGTTGTCGGAGAGGATGTTCACCAGCTGCTCCACGACCGAAGCGGAGCCGTCCTCGGTGCGCCTGCGCTGCTCGGCCCGCACGATGTCGATCCGCGCGTGCAGCATCCGCCGCAGGTACGACAGATCGGTCTCCTCCTGAGCGGCCTCGTCGCGCAGTTCGCGGACCTCGCCCAGTTCGCGCTGTTCGATCCCGTCGGCGTAGGCCGGGTCCAGGACCCGGTCGATCCGGCGGCGCCCACCGGGGCGGACTTCGATCACGTGCCCATCCTCCGTCGATCGTGCCCACCGGCACCCGATGCCCTGGCGGCATCGCGACGGCCGGTGCGGCTGGTGCGTCCAGTGTGCATGTCCTGCGAGTACTCCCGCATCACGTCTTGATCCCGAGCAGTTCGGCGGCGCGCTCCGGCGCCAGCGGCGGCCGCTGCGCGATCTTCGCGACGCCCGCGGCCCTGGCGACCAGTTGCGCGTCGTCCCGGGCCGGCGTCCCCGGCGCGTAGTCCGGGGTGTCGCCGCGTCCGATGCGGACGTGCGCACCACCGGCCAGCGCGGTCAGCAGCACGGGCAACCCGGCGGGTCCGACGCCCGCGGCGGTGCGGGCGGTTCCCGCGGGGACCTGATCCATTGCGGATGCGAACGCGGCGACCGCACCGGGCCCGTCACCGGTGAAGACCACCACGACGTGCGCGGGCTCCGGGACGTCCCGCAGCAGCGCCAGCTCCGCCGCGCCGCGGGCCAGGAGGTGCAGCGCCGCACCGCGCTCCGCCACGCCCGCCCGCAGCTCGCGGAGGAACTCGGCCGGCGCGTCCAGCGGCGCGCACAGCGCGTCCGCACCGCACGACAGCAGTTCGGCCGGCGTGGCATCGGGAGTCGCGGCGACGCGGGCCAGCAACCCGGCCCGGCGCACGGCCCGGACCGGCTCGGCCAGCGGAACTCCCGGCACCGGCGCCAGGTCCAGCACGGCGGCGCCGACGCGGGCGCAGTCCGCCGCGGTGCGCGCGAACCGGGCGACGACGTCGGAACCGGACTCGTCGCGGCCCGGGCGCGCCGGGGCGACGGCGAGGACCGCGCCCGTCGGATCCGGCGACCGTGTCATGGGGTGATCTTGGCACACCGGCGGCGCCGCGCAGTTGTTCCGATCCGTCAAATATCCCCTGTCAGGGTGACCGAATCCATCAGCATCACCCGGTGTGGTCGCCGGTCGGGGGCATCGGGTCAGCGGCCGCGAAGACCCTGCGCCGCGATCCGCCCCGGCGGCTCACCGGTGTCCGGCGGAACCGAGTCCGGATCGACCGCGGCGGCCACCGCCCGGCCCTCCGCGGCATCGCCCGCCACCAGCTCCACGTCCACCGGCGCGGTCCGCTTCAGCATCGCCAGCGCCACCGGGCCCAGCTCGTGGTGCAGCACCACCGAACCGACCCGGCCCACCTTGCGCTCGCCGTGCCACACCGGATCACCGGTCTCCGGGCGGATCTCCACCGAGCCGTCCAGGTGCAGCAGCACCATGCGCCGCGGCGGCTTGCCCACGTTGTGCACCTTCGCCACCGTCTCCTGGCCCCGGTAGCAGCCCTTCGCGACGTGCGCGGCCGTGTGGATCCAGCCCAGCTCGTGCGGGATCGCCCGCTCGTCGGTGTCCACGCCGACCCGCGGCCGCAGCGCCTCCACGCGCAGCGACTCGTAGGCCATCGTGCCCGCCGGGCGCACCCCCGCATCGGTCACCCGGGTCCACCAGTCCACCAGCGACTCGCGCGGCACCACCAGGTCCACCGTGTACAGCCCGCGGAACGGCACCGCCCGCGCGAACCCGCCACCGGGGAGCCCGGCCACCTCGTACGGCTTCGTCGGCACGTCGGTGACGCCCGCCTTGCCGAGCAGGTCCACCGCGTCCGGCCCCAGCACGCTCAGCAGCGCGAACTCGTCGGAGGCGTCGCGCGGTTCGACCTTCGACCAGAACCGCATGGCCTCCAGGTACTCCAGCAGCGGCTGCCTGCCGTCCACGCCCATCGACGGCAGCGCGCTGGACGCCTGCGCGTCCGCCTCGGTGTCCAGGTAGACGACGCCGTCGTGGTGCGCGAGCAGCAGGTGGCAGTCGACCCGCCCCTGGCTGTCCAGCACCAGCGCCTCGGTCCCCCGGCCCTCCGGCAGTTCGGTGAGGTGCTGCGAGAGCACCAGGTGCAGCCAGCTCAACCGCTCCTCGCCGGGCACCGCGATGATCCGGCGGTGCGAGCGGTCCACCACCACCGCCGAACGCGTCGCCGACCGCTGCTCGGCGAACGGGTCGCCGAAGTGCCACGCGACCCCCACGTCGAGCGAGGTGTCCAGCGAGGCCTCCTCGGGAGCCGCCACGGCTCCGGGCAGCTCCAGCAGGGGTGAGTTCATCGTGTCTCCTCGACCGCGCGCTCCGGATGGTCGGCGCCCTCGGGGCCGCGGCACGCGCGGCACGTCCCCGACAGCGCCAGGTGCGTGGCGTCCAGCTCGAACCCGCGCCGCCGCCGCAGCAGCTCCGCGAGGTCGTCGAGCAGGTCGCACGGCACCTCGTCGATCTCCCCGCACCGGTGGCACACCAGGTGCACGTGCTCGTGCTCGTCCGCCGAGTACGTGGGAGCGCCGTGCCCGAGGTGGGTGTGGCGCACCAACCCGATCTCCTCCAGCACGTCCAGGGCACGGTAGATCGTCGTGATGTTCACCGCGTGCGCGGTGTCCCGCACCTGGCGGCACACCTGCTCGGGGGTCGCGTGCCCCAGTTCGCGCACGGCGTCGAGCACCAGCTGGCGCTGCGGGGTGACCCGCAGGCCGTGCCGGTGCAGTGTGGTGCGCAGCGATCCCTTCTCACCCACTGCTGGCTCCTGTGCTCGAAGGCGGCGGCTCGCCTCCGATCGTATGCCCCGCACCCCCGGCGCCCGTCCGCGAACTCCCCTCGCGCGGACGGCGGGTGCCGCCGCTGATCGCGGGACCGGGCCCGCCCGCCGGGGCCCACCCCTGCGCGGCACCGGCCCGCGGCAGGGCGCCTAGGCTGCGGGTATGCGTGTACTGGCACTGCTGGACGGGACCTTGGCCGATCCGGAGGCGCCGCTGATGCGCGCCGACGACCTGTCGGTCACCCGCGGCGACGGAATCTTCGAAACGATCTTGGTGGTGGCGCGGGAACCGCGGGAGCTGGGCCCGCACCTGGACCGCCTGGAGCGCTCGGCCGCGCTGCTGGACCTGCCCGCCCCGCCGCGCGAGGTGTGGGAGCGCGCCACCCGAGCGGTGATCGACGCGTGGCCCTGGGACGCCGAGCGCGAGATGGCCCTCAAGCTCGTGTGCAGCCGCGGCGTCGACGGCGGCGACGGCACCCCCACCGGCTTCGCCACCGGGTCCTCGGTGGGCGCCGACACGCTGCGCAAGCGCCAGGACGGCGTCTCGGCGGTCACCCTCGACCGCGGGATCGCGCCCGACCTCAAGGAACGGGCGCCGTGGCTGCTGCTGTCGGCGAAGACGCTGTCGTACGCGACGAACATGGCCGCGCTGCGCGAAGCGGAACGCCGCGGCGCCGACGAGGTCATCTTCACCGCCACCGACGGCTCGGTGCTCGAAGGCCCCACGTCGGCGGTCGTCATCGCCCGCGGCCGGACGCTGCGCACCCCGCCGCCGAGCACCGGGATCCTGCCCGGCACCACGCAGGGCGCGCTGTTCCGCGCCGCCGAGAAGGCCGGTTGGGAGACGCGGGTCGAACCGTTCGACCAGGCGGAGCTGCGCACCGCGGACGGCGTGTGGATGACCTCCAGCGTCCGGCTCATCACCCCGGTGAACGCGCTCGACGGGGTCCCGCTGGCGGTCGATCCGGAGCTGACCCGGGAGCTCACCGGCCGCTACGAATCGCTGTACTGAAGCGCGACGTGGCCCCCGGGGCGGCACCGCGGGGCACGTGCGAGATCGGGGGGACGTCAGCCGACGATGCGCTCCAGCTTCGCCGACAGCCGCGGCTGCAGCTCGTGCTCCGAGGTCGCGCGCTCCTCCACGTAGGCCAGCGACCCGTCGACGACGCCGTAGAGCCGGCTCGCCGCCGTCGCGTCCTCGCCGGTGGGGGTGCGGATCACCGCGTCCGTGGACAGCTCCCAGGTCGTCTTGCCCCGCGGTTGCCCGAAGAACATCTCCGAGACGCCGGAGCTGTGCACCAGCAGCAGTTCGATCGTGTCGTCCGGCTGCGGCCGCCAGAAGCCGACCTCGCGGAACGCGGGCTCCACCACGGAACCGCCCTCGCCGTCGAGCCGCCACGCCCTGCTCTCGTAGTAGAGGAACGGGCGCCCGTCGTGGGCGAAGGTGACCTGCTGCAGGAACCGGTAGCTCTCGTCCAGCGACGGGTGCGACGCCTCGCCCTCGCCGCGCCACACCCCGACCAGCGGCAGCAGCATCAAGCACGCGCTGTTCAGGTCGGGACCCTCGCGCAGGTTCGCGGTGTCACCGACGCCGGGCAGGTCGTCGAAGGTCGGAACGTTGCGGGACCGGGTCTTCTCGGCGCGCTCCGCGGCGGCCTGCACGGCCGCGTCGCCGCTGCCGGGCTCCGGCTGGTTGGACGTCGTGCTCATCGTTCGGAGATTACCCGCGGCACCCGCGCGCGAACCGCCGCGGGTCAGTCGTTGTACAGCCGGTACAGCACGTACCCGGCGAACCACAGGACCATCACCGGCGATGCCGAGCAGCGTGACGAGGCCGTAGTGCAGGAAAGGTATGAGTTCCACGCGCAAAGGATAACCACCGCGCGCACCACGTGGGGTGTGGCGTCGGGCATGATTCGCAGGCAGCAGACCGCCAGAACTGGGGGAACCGGGCCGACATGACCGATTTCGACACGCTGCGCGAACGCGCGCTGGCCTTCCGCGAGGAGCTGCTCGCGCGCAAGGAGAAGATCGCTCCCGCCGAGTTCGACTGGTACCCGTACGACACGATGGCGAACATCTTCCACCTGGACCGGCTGCTCACCGGCCCGCAGCGGCAGGTGTTCGACCGGATCGCGGGCAGCCGGATCGCCGACATCGGTGCCGCCGACGGCGACTTCGGGTTCTTCCTGGAGCACGAGCTGGGCTGCTCGGTGGACGTGGTGGACAACCCGCCGACGAACTTCAACGGACTGCGCGGGGCGCGGCGGCTCGTCGAGGAGCTGTCCTCCGAGGTGCGGGTGCACGAGATCGACCTCGACTCGCAGTTCGCGCTGCCCGCGCAGCACTACGGGGCGGTGTTCTTCCTGGGGCTGCTCTACCACCTGAAGAACCCGTTCTACGTGCTGGAGGCGCTGGCCCAGCGGGCCGAGCTGTGCTTCCTGTCCACCCGGGTCGCGCGGCAGGCACCGGACGGCACGCCGCTGCGGGAGCAGCCGGTGGCGTACCTGCTGGACCCGGCGGAGGCGAACGACGACGCCACCAACTTCTGGATCTTCTCCGAGACCGGGCTGAAGCGGCTGTTCGCGCGCACCGGCTGGGAGATCGTCGAGTTCACCACCGTCGGCTGCGCGGACGGCTCCGAGCCGGCGCCCCCCGACCGGGACGAGCGCGCCTTCGCGCTGCTGCGCTCCACGAAGGTCTGACCCCCGCGAACGCCGGAGGGCCGGTACCCGCGCGGGGTACCGGCCCTCCGGGAGCGGTCGGGATCAGGCGACCGCGATGTCCACCGGGTGCACGCCGGGACCGGACGCGGACACGTCCGACTGGCCCTTGCCGTCGCGGTGCAGCGCGCGCACCGTCCACGACCCGGGAGCCGCGTAGAACCGGAAGTCGCCCTCCGCCGAGGACACGACCTCGGCGGTGAACTCCCCGGTCGCGTCCAGCAGTCGCACGAACGCCCCGCCGACCGGAGCCGCGCCGGAGCGCACCTTGCCGGTCACCACGACCTGATCGGTGTCCTCGGCGACGGCCGTCGCCCCCTGCTGCGGCGCACCGCATCCGTCCAGGCTCATGTCACGCCTCCTGTTGGCTCGGGTTCGCGACCGGCACGCCCACCAGCGAGCCGTACTCGGTCCAGGAACCGTCGTAGTTCTTCACGTTCGCGTGCCCCAGCAGCTCGCGGAGCACGAACCAGCTGTGCGAGGAGCGCTCGCCGATGCGGCAGTAGGCGATGGTGTCCTTCGAGTCGTCCAGCCCGGCCTCGGCGTAGATCTTCTTGAGGTCGTCGTCGGACTTGAAGGTGCCGTCCTCGTTGGCGGTCTTGCTCCACGGGACGTTCACCGCCTGCGGGATGTGCCCGGCGCGCTGCGCCGACTCCTGCGGCAGGTGCGCGGGGGCGACCAGCTTGCCCGCGAACTCGTCGGGGGAGCGCACGTCCACCAGGTTCTTGGTGCCGATCGCGTCGACGACCTCGTCGCGGAACGCGCGGATCGAGGTGTCGGGGTCCTGCGCCTGGTAGCTGGTGGCGCCGCGGTTCGGCTCGTCCTTGACCAGCTGGCGGCCGTCGAGCTCCCACTTCTTGCGCCCGCCGTCGAGCAGCTTCACGTCCGAGTGGCCGTAGAGCTTGAAGTACCAGTAGGCGTAGGCGGCGAACCAGTTGTTGTTGCCGCCGTAGAGGATCACGGTGTCGTCGTTCGAGATGCCCTTGGCGGAGAGCAGCTTCTCGAAGCCCTCCCGGCTGACGAAGTCGCGGCGCACGTGATCCTGCAGGTCGTTGCGCCAGTCCAGCTTGATGGCGCCCGGGATGTGGCCGCCGTCGTAGGCGGTCGTGTCCTCGTCCACCTCGGCGAACACGACCTTGTCGGTGTTCAGGTTCTGTTCGGCCCAATCGGTGGAGACCAGGACCTCTGCACGGCTCATCGAGCGACTCCTTCTCGTTCTCGTTCCTTGCACGTGTGTTGCGGGCCCATCAGCGGGCCTCCTGCTTCACCGGCCCGAACCGGCGCAGCACCAGGTACAGCTGGCAGCCCAGGCAGTAGCCGAACGCCGCGTTCAACAGCGCCGCGACCAAGGCCAGCGCGTTGGCGACCATGCCGAGCGTCGTCCACTCCAAGGCGTATCCGGCGGTGGCGACCACCGCGAACGCGAACCCGACCCCCTGCGAGAAGCGCACCGGCGCCGGCGACTCCCGCTCCGACTCCGGGATGGCGCGCAGCCGCGGCGCCACCGCCGAGCGGTACACCGCGCCCCACGGGTTCAGGCCCATGCCGACGAAGGCGCACAGCGCGAACAGGACCGTCTGCACCGCGAGCACCCGCCAGCTCCCGGTGACCAGGCCGATGGCCAGGATCACGCTGGTGATGGCGGCGGTGAAGCGGATTCCGCGCGGGTCGAGGGTGGCGGGCATGGGCATCCTCCGTTGGCTGGACCGACAGGGTGGACCGGAGCTCGGGAACCGGCTGATCGCCCGGCCCGGCCGGCGGTGCGGGATGCGGGCTGCTGCGCGGGGAAGGTTCCACCGCGAGCGCCGCGCGCATCGTTCACCGCCCGGTCAGCGCTCCGGACACAGGCTGCTGCCCACGCGGCAGAAGTCCACCGCGCGCCGTCGGGTCAGCAGTACGCGCACGGCTCGGAGGCTACCCGTCCCGACCGATCGGCGGGAAGAACGTTCACTGGGTGAGACGCACCGCTCGGTCCGCCGCATCGACGCGCGGCCGAGAACCCGCAGCTCAACGTCGGTGCGGGGCACGCGTCGGGCGGTGTGGCGGAGATCGCCGGACGCGGCGCCCACCGGGTTTCCCAGCATCCGGGCGATCATGGCAGGTGCGGGCGCAGCGCGGCGGTGAGCTCGTCGCGGCGGGGCACGCCGCCGACCCGGAACAGCTCCCGCCCGGCGGCGTCCAGCGCCAGCGTCGTCGGCGTGCGGTGCACCCGCAGCGGCGTCGACCACTCGGGGTGGTCGGTGAGGTCCACTTCGACGTGCCGCATCCCCTCGGTGCGCTGCGCCAGGTCGGCCAGCAGGATCCGGGTGTGCCTGCACGGCGCGCAGAACGTGGTGGACAGCTGCAGCAGCGTCACCCCGGCTCCGCCGAGGTCGCCGAGCCGGGTGCGCAGGCCTTCGGGCAGGTGGTCGGACACGTCGGGTGCAACGCCCGCGGGCTCGCCGGTCTTCCCGGAGCCGCGATCGTCCTCGGTGGCGGTCGCGCCGCGGTCCGCGCCCGCCGCCCCGAGCCGCCCGCTCGCCGGCCGCACCCGGCCTTCGCGGGAACGCCACCAGGCGCCGAACACGAGCGTCGCGGCGACCACGACCAGCAGCACGATCCAGCCGGTCATCCCGTGGTCACCCCGCCGGCGCCGATCGTCACGTCCTCCGCGGTGCCCTCCATGACCAGCGCGCCGCGCTCCACCCGCACCGCGGTGGGCCGCACCTCGAACGGCAGCACGCCCGGGTCGATGGTGGTGGTGAACTGCTGCAGGATCGACTTCTCGAAGACGTCGCCGAGCGGGATGTCCGACAGCGCCTGGTCGGCGATGTCCAGCTTCTTCGGTTCGATGGTGAGCTGGCCGTTGAGCAGCGACAGCACCGCGATCACCTTCACCCGCACGTCGTTGCCCGCTATGTCCAGCGACCCGTCCAGCGCCACCTTCGCGCGGCTCCGATCGCTCGTCCCCGTCCCGGCGGTGCCGCTGGAACCCTCGTTGGCGTCGTCCGCCGGTTCGTCGAGGGCGTCCTTCGGCGCCGGGTTGATCGTCAGGTCGGTGATGCCGATGAAGCGCCCCACGTCGGAGGCCTTCAGCTTCACCCGGCCGACCAGCTCGTCCACCTGGATCTCGTTCGCGGTGCCCCCGACGACGTCGCTCAGCGGGACGCGCGCGTGGTGCAGGTTCGCCTCGACGCCGAGCTCGCTGAGCCGGCCGACGCGGACGGCCTTCGCCGCGAGCTCCACGTCCCGGTAGTCCCCGGCGACGGCCTGGGTGAGGAACGGGAAGCCGTGCACCCGCACCGACGGGTCCTCGTCGAGCTCCAGCTGCTCGCGGACCTGCTGCGACACCTGGTACTCGGCGACCGACGCCGCGCCGTAGTCGGCGACGACCAGCAGGCCGAGGACGAGGAGCAGCGTGACGACGAGCTTCTTCACCGCGGGCGGTCCGTTTCTCTCGTGAGCGGATGGCGTGGTCGGGGTGATCCGGTGCGGTTCACCTTCGCACCTGAGCACCGGACGCCGACAGGTGTCCTGGACAACATCCCCCGGAACGCCCGCTCAACCGCGCTCGGCGCACCGCTCGACGGCGGTGCGGGCCCAGCGCGCCATCCGGTCCACCAGCTCCGGGGTGGTCGCGCTCTCCGCGTGCCGCATGCCCCGCTCCAGCCACAGCTCGCCACCGGCCGCCGCGTGCAGGGCCTCCGCGTCGGACACCGGGAAGTAGTGGTCGTCGGTGCCGTGCACCAGCAGCGCCGGGGTCGGCGCGAGCAGCGGTGCCAGTTCGATCGGCGAGGCCGGGACCTCGGCCCACTCCTCGCCGAGGCGCACGCCCAGCAGCCGTGCCGCCCACCGGCCGTGCGGCTGCTCCAGCAGCCAGTGCACCCGCCGCATCGCCGGGGTGTCCCGCACCCACCAGCGCGCGGGCCCGCTCACCGAGATCATCGCGTCCGGCCGCTCCACCGGGTCGGCCAGCGCGGCCTGGCGCAGCGCGACCGCGCCGCCGAGCGAGAACCCGACGCTCACCACCCGCCGGTGCCCGAGCTCGCGGAGCCGTTCCAGCGCCGCCGAGATGTCCGCGACCTCGGCGGGGCCGACCGAGCTCGCTCCGCCGGAGCGCCCGTGCCCGCGGAAGTCCACGGCGAGCACCGCCCCGTGCTCGGCGAGCCGCCGCAGCACCGCCCGCACCGCCGGTTTCCGGACGTGGTTGGTGAAGCCGTGCCCGACCGCGAACGCCACTCCGGCGCTGCCCGGGCCGCTCAGGTACTGCCCGCGCAGCCGCACCCCGTCCGAGGTCGAGAGCGTGATCGGCGTCGGCCGAAACATCGGCGCAACACGGGTTCGCGTTGCCTTCACAAATGTGATGCCGTCCGGTTCACCTGGGGTTTTCGTGCTCATGAGGGGTATTGTGCTCGGCATCCACAGGCAACGAAGCCGGGTCGTCCGGTCTGTCGCGCCGTCCGGTCGGCCTCCGCGAGCCGCCGCTTCGGTGATGGCCCTGGGACGGGAGGCACCCCCACATGAGTTCCGAACTGCTGCTGCTGACCAGCGATCTGAACGGTGAAGCCGCACTGCCCGCACTGGCACTGCTGCCGCACCGGGTGCGCGTCCTGCCCCCCGACCCCGGAGCGATCCTCTCCGCCGGGACGCACGACGTGGTGCTCGTCGACGCCCGCACCGACCTGGCCGGAGCCAGGGACCTGTGCCGCGTCCTCGCCGCCGGGGACGCCCCGGTGATCGCGATCGTCAACGAGGGCGGGCTCGTCACCATCAGCGCCGAGTGGGGTGTGGACGACATCCTGCTGCCGACCAGCGGCCCCGCCGAGGTGGACGCCCGGATGCGGCTGCTCACCACCCGCCGGGCCGGGGAGAGCGCCACCGCCGACGGTTCGCTGTCGGTCGGCGACCTCGTGATCGAGGAGGCCACCTACACGGCACGGCTGAAGGGGCGGGCGCTGGAGCTCACCTACAAGGAGTTCGAGCTGCTCAAGTACCTGGCGCAGCACGCGGGACGGGTGTTCACCCGCGCGCAGCTGCTGCAGGAGGTGTGGGGCTACGACTTCTTCGGCGGCACCCGCACGGTCGACGTGCACGTGCGGCGGCTGCGGGCGAAGCTCGGCGCCGAGTACGACTCGATGATCGGCACGGTGCGCAACGTGGGCTACAAGTTCGTCCGCCCCGCCCGCTCCGCCCAGCCGCAGCAGCCCGCCACCTCCGGCGCCGTCGAAGCGGCCGAAGCCATCATCGCCGCCCACTCCTGAGCCGACACCGCCGCACCGCCCCCGCCGCTCCGAGCTGCGGGGGCGGTGTCGGCCGGTCTAGGTCCGCCCTCCTCCCGGGCTCAGGGGCGGAGGGCTCGGCCGACGGGGGGCGACGGTCCGAGCCCGCGCACGAGGACAGCCGGTGGGGTGGTTCTGCGGCCTGGTGATCGTGCCACCGGGCGGCGGGATGTTCCGGCGGACGAGATCCGGGCGGGCGCGGGATTCGGCCCCGCCGGGGTGTCGTGCCGAGTTCGTCACGTGTGCCGGGCGGGGTTCGGTGGGTAACGTCGGGCCCGTGCAGCTGACGTGGCGGAACGGACTGGACCAGGCCGAGGTGGCCGAGGTGGTGGCGCTGCTCGACGCGGCCGCGGAGGCCGACGGGGTGGCGCCCGCGGGCGAGCACGTGCTCATGCGGTTGCGCGCGCACCGCGACGTGGCGCAGCAGATCGAGCCGGTGCAGGCGGACGTCCGCTCCGAGCACTTCGTGGTGCGGAACGCGGCGGACGAGCTGCTCGGCTACGCGCACCTGGACACCGCGGACGAGGCGGCCGGCCTGCTGGTCGCCGAGCTCGCCGTGCACCCGGCGCAGCGCCGCGGCGGCGTCGGCACCCGGCTGGTGCGGGCGCTGCTGGAGCGCGCCGACCTGCCGGTGGAGGGCGCGGGCGAGGACACCGGCCGGTTGCGGATCTGGTCGCACGGCGAGCACCCGGGTGCGCTGCGGCTGGCGGAGCGGTTCGGCTTCGCCCGCCCGCGCGAGCTGTGGCGGATGGGGCTGCGGCTCGCCGACGCCGAACTGCCGGAGGCCCCGGCGCCCGGCGGCGTGTCGATCCGCGCGTTCCGGCCCGGCTCCGACGAGGCCGCCGTCGTCGAGGTCAATCACCGAGCGTTCCGATGGCACCCGGAACAGGGCGCGATGAGCGAGGCGGATCTGCGCGAGAAGGAAGCGGAGGACTGGTTCGACGCGGCCGGCTTCTTCCTCGCAGTGGACCCGCAGGACCGCCTGCTGGGTTTCCACTGGACGAAGGTCCACCCGGACGGGCGCGGCGAGGTGTACGTCGTCGGCGTGGATCCGGACACGCAGGGTAGTGGCCTGGGGAAGGTGCTGACCGCGGCCGGGCTGCGCCACCTGCGTGCGGCCGGCTGCGCGGAGGTCCTGCTCTACGTCGAGGGCGACAACGCTCCCGCGATCAAGGTCTACCAGCGCCTGGGCTTCGAGCGCACCGATCTGGACGTGCAGTTCGGGCGGTGATCCGCCCCCTCCGTCTGGATCACTGATTGCGAACGCCTGGATCACGAGATGGTGGACGGTCACCCGTTGGAACGTGGCGCTGCTTACTTAGCGTGCCTTGTTCACTTCGCGTTCACCCGTTGCATGGCGCGAATCCACTCCCACTGCTTAGCGTTCGGAGACGAGCGGCAGCGCGCCGCGCCCACGGTGTTTCCCTGATCTGGAGGAACGAAGTGAAGATCAAGCGGCACAGTGCTGCGCTCGGATTCTTCGCGGCCGGCACGCTCGTGCTGTCCGCCTGCGGCACCGACCAGAACGTTCCCCAGGGCGGCGGCAACCCGGCGCTGGCCGGGCTGAACGTCGACTGCGGCACCAAGCCGGTCTCCGCCGAAGGTTCCTCCGCGCAGAAGAACGCCATGGACGTGTTCGCCCGCGACTACGGCATCGCCTGCGAAGGCCAGCAACTCAACTACACCAAGTCCGGCTCCGGCAAGGGCGTCGCCGCCTTCACCGCCGGGCAGATCGACTTCGGCGGCTCCGACTCGCCGCTGGACGAGGCCGACGGCGAGGTCGCCAAGGCCGCCGAGCGCTGCCAGGGCAACCCGGCGTGGAACATCCCGATGGTCTTCGGCCCCATCGCGGTGTCCTACAACGTCGAAGGCGTTGACGACCTGGTGCTCAACGCCGACGTGATCGCGAAGATCTACCAGGGCCAGATCAAGAACTGGAACGACCCGGCGGTCGCCGCGCTGAACCCCGGCAAGCAGCTGCCGGACCTCGCCGTCGTCCCGTTCTTCCGCTCCGACGAGTCCGGCACCTCGGACAACTTCCAGAAGTACCTCAGCACCGCGACCGGCGGCGCCTGGAAGGGCGAGGGCAAGCAGTTCCAGTCGGGGCCGGGCATCGGCCAGGGTCGCGAGGGGAGCGACCAGGTCGCCCAGTCCGTCAAGGCCACCCCGGGTGCCATCACCTACGTCGAGTGGTCCTTCCCGAAGAACCTCGGCCTCGGCATCGCCAAGATCGACGGCGGTGCCGGCCCGGTCGACCTGACCACCGAGAACGTCGGCAAGGCCATCGACGGGGCCAAGGTCGAGGGCGAGGGCCACGACCTGCGGGTCGACCTCGACTCGATCTACGGCAACAAGCAGCCGGGCGTCTACCCGATCGTGCTCAACACCTACGAGATCGTCTGCTCGAAGGGCTACGACCCGGAGACCGCCAAGGCAGTGAAGGCCGTGCTGACCGTCGCCGCCAACGCGGACGCCGCGCAGCTGGAGGAGGCCGGCTACGTCTCGCTGCCCGAGGCGTTCAAGCAGAAGGTGCTGGGCGCCGTCGACGCGATCGCGTGACGGACCTGACCCTCCACCAGTGAGAGGCTGCACGTAGCAGTGAACGACTCGACAAGAGCCGACCAGCGCCCGGGGGGGGGGCCGCCCCCCCCGGGGGCCCCCCCCGGGGGGGGGGCGGCAAAACGCCGCGCGGCGGGGGGGGGGGCGGCGCGCCGCCCCCCCCCCCGCCCCCCCCCCCGCCCGCGGG
>NZ_JAIUJZ010000072.1:0-6956 GCF_020176775.1 Saccharopolyspora sp. 6M | reverse complement strand
GGGCCCGGCCGCCGCTTCGGGGGCACCCCCCCCCCCCCCCCCCCCCCCCCCCCGCCCCGACCCCGCCACCCCCCCCACCCCCCCCCCCCCCCCCCGGGCGGCCCCCCCCCCCCCGGGGCCCCCCACGGGCGTTTCGGCATCCACTTCCGGACCGGAGGCCGTCATTTCCGCTCCCGAAGCGCCCCCGGCGGACGAACCGAAGAAGGTCGTCCGCATCGGGGACCGCGCATTCCAGTCCCTCGCGACCGGGTCCGGGATCTTCGTCGTCGCGCTGATCGCGGCGATCGGGATCTTCCTGCTGATCCGGGCCGTGCCCTCGTTGCAGGCGAACCAGGTGAACTTCCTGTTCAGCCGGGTGTGGGACACCTCCGACCCGAACGAGCTGAGCTTCGGCATCGCCGACCTCGCCTGGGTGACGGTGGCGAGCTCCCTGGTCGCGCTGGTGTTCGCGATGCCCATCGCGTGCGGCATCGCGCTGTTCCTCACCCAGTACGCGCCGCGCTCGCTGGCCCGCCCGTTCGCCTACATCGTCGACCTGCTGGCCGCGGTGCCCTCGGTGATCTACGGCCTGTGGGGCGTGCTGGTGCTGGGGCCGGTGCTCAAGCCGGTCGCGCTCTGGCTGAACCAGAACCTCGGCTGGATCCCGATCTTCGCGGACGGCAACGCGCCCGCCGACGGCGGCATGAACATCTTCACCGCGGGCATCGTGCTCGCCGTGATGATCCTGCCGACCATCACCGGCGTCACCCGCGAAGTGTTCCAGCGGACGCCGAAGGCGCACATCGAAGGTGCCCAGGCGCTCGGCGCCACCCGCTGGGAGGTCGTGCGGACGACGGTGTGGCCGTTCGGCCGCAACGGCTTCATCGGCGGTTCGATGCTCGGCCTCGGCCGCGCGCTCGGCGAGACCGTGGCGCTGACCGTCATCCTCAGCACGGTCAACAGCGGACCGAACTTCAGCCTGTTCGACGTGGGCGCGACGTTCGCCTCGAAGATCGCGCTCGGCTCCGGCGAGTTCAACAACAACATGCAGGTCGGCGCCTACATCTCCGCCGGTCTGGTGCTGTTCGTCATCACCTTCGCGGTGAACGCGCTCGCCCGGTGGATCGAGAGCGCCAGCGGTAAGGGGAAGTCATGACAACGAACGCCGCTGACGTCGAGCGCCCCGCCGCACCCCCGGCGTTCCAGCACCTCGGGTTCGCCCGCAAGTTCAAGAACCACCTCGCGACCACCGTGTTCACCGCGGCGTTCGTGATCGCCGTCATCCCGCTGCTGTGGGTGCTGATCACCCTGCTGCAGCGCGGGCTCGCCCCGGTGCTGAGCAGCACCTGGTGGACGCACTCGTTCAACGGGCTGCTGCCCACCGACTTCGGCGGCGGCATCAACCACGCGCTCGCGGGCACCCTGCTCGAAGGGCTCATCTGCGCGGTCATCTCGGTGCCGCTGGGCGTGCTGGTCGCGATCTACCTGATCGAGTACGGGCAGAACTCGCGGTTCGCGAAGGTCGCCACCTTCATGGTGGACATCCTCAGCGGCCTCCCGTCGATCGTGGCCGGCCTGTTCATCTACGCGCTGTGGATCACCACGTTCGGCTTCAACCGGAGCGGGTTCGCGGTGGCGCTGTCGCTGGTGCTGCTGATGGTGCCGGTGGTCGTGCGCGTCACCGAGACGATGCTGCTGATCGTCCCGGACGAGCTGCGCGAAGCGTCCTACGCGCTGGGCGTGCCCAAGTGGAAGACGATCGTGAAGGTCGTGCTGCCCACCGCGCTGTCCGGCATCCTCACCGGCGTCATGCTCGGGCTCGCGCGCGTGCTGGGCGAGACCGCGCCGCTGCTGATCCTCGTGGGCTACTCCAGCTCGATCAGCTACGACATGTTCGGCGGCGAGCTCGCGTCCCTGCCGCTCACGATCTTCATGGAGCGCGGGACCGGCACCGCCGCCGGCGACGCCCGCATGTGGGGCGCCGCGCTCACCCTCGTTCTCGTCATCATGCTGATCAACCTCGTGGCGTCGCTGCTGTCGAGGCTGTTCGCCGTCAAGACCAAGTAGGGCGGATCCCATGGCCAAGCGTCTCGACATCAAGGACCTCAACCTGTACTACGGCAAGTTCCACGCCGTGCAGGACGTGACCTTGCAGGTTCCGGCCCGCAGCGTCACCGCGTTCATCGGCCCCTCCGGCTGCGGCAAGTCGACCGTGCTGCGGTCGCTGAACCGCATGCACGAGGTCGTGCCGGGAGCCCGCGTCGACGGCAAGGTGCTGCTCGACGGCGAGGACATCTACGGCGCCCACGTCGACCCGGTGCAGGTGCGCCGCACCATCGGCATGGTCTTCCAGCGGCCCAACCCGTTCCCCACCATGTCCATCCGGGACAACGTCGTGGCCGGGCTGAAGCTCGCCGGGGAGAAGAACAAGAAGCACCTCGACGAGGTCACCGAGCGGGCGCTGCGCGGCGCGAACCTGTGGGAAGAGGTCAAGGACCGGCTGGGCAAGCCCGGCGGGGGCCTCTCCGGCGGTCAGCAGCAGCGGCTCTGCATCGCGCGGGCCATCGCCGTGCAGCCGGACGTGCTGCTGATGGACGAGCCGTGCTCGGCGCTGGACCCGATCTCCACGCTGGCGATCGAGGACCTGATCTCCACGCTGAAGCAGGAGTACACGATCGTCATCGTCACGCACAACATGCAGCAGGCGGCGCGGGTCAGCGACCAGACCGCGTTCTTCAACCTGCGCGCGGTGGGCGAACCCGGCCAGCTCGTCGAGATCGACGAGACCGGGCGGATCTTCTCCAACCCCAGCCAGAAGGCCACCGAGGACTACATCTCCGGCCGCTTCGGCTGAGCGAACCCCGGAACCGGAGCCCGTCCCGCACCGCCGGGGCGGGCTCCGGTCGTGCTCAGGCCTTCCAGTCGTCGGCGACCGCGGAGATGTAGGCGCTGGACTCCTTCGGGGGCAGCGCGATGCCGCAGACCTTCTCGAACGCGGTCAGGTAGTCGCCGGTGTCGGCGGGCTTGTCCAGGAAGCGCGAGCCCGCGGCGTCCCCGACGTGCACGACCTGCGGGTCGGCGTCCGAGGGGAACGAGAACACCGAGATCCGCTCGCCCATCAGCGGGTGCCCGCCGTGCGCGAACGGCAGCACCTGGATGGTCACGTTCCGCCGGTAGCCCATCAGCACCAGGTGCTCCAGCTGCTGGCGCATCACGACCGGCCCGCCGACGCTGCGGCGCAGCGCCGCCTCGTCCAGCACCGCCCACAGCTCCAGCGGTTCCGCGCCGAGCAGCCGCTGCTGGCGGGTGGTGGTGACGGTGAGCCGCTCCTGCCGGTCCGCCTCGGTGGGGGCGTGCAGCTCCGCGTCGAACAGGGCGGTGGAGTACTCGGCGGTGTGCAGCAGTTCCGGGATGGGGTCGGCGCCGAAGCAGCTGACCGCCTTCGCCGCCGTCTCCAGGCCCAGGTGCGTTTCGAAACCGGGGCGCTGCGCGGTCGTCGGGTACCGCTGCCACCAGCCGCGCTCCTTGGAGCCCTGGGCGAGTTCGATCAGCTCGTCGATCCGGTCACCGGTGATGCCGTAGAACTCGGCCATCAGCCGCACGTCGGAGGTGCGCACCGGCACCCGGCCCAGCTCGATCTGGCTGATCTTGCCCTGCGAGCAGTCCAGGTGGGCGGCGACCTCGCGGTGCGTGCGGCCCGCGGACTCGCGCAGCTTGCGCAGTTCACCGCCGAGGCGCCGGCGGTGCACGGTCGGACTGTTATGCACCCTCGGCCTCCGGTGGGACGGCGGCGAGGGGCGAGGCGTCGGTGCTGGTCACGGCACGACCTTCGCATACTGCATTCGGCCCAACGACTGGTGAGACCGAGTATTAATACGTCGTTTGCCGTTTCGGGTCCTGTTCTCGCAGTTCAGCGGCCCTCCGAACAGCGGCGGACACGACGCGTGACCTGATGGCGTGAAAAGGCCCGCCGAAATCCCCTCGAAAGAGGGACACGGCGGGCCGGTGGGGCGGGCTCGGATCAGCTGGTCGGCATGCTCCCGGTCACGGTGAACACCACCCGGCGGCCGACGGCGACCGCGTGGTCGGCGAACCGCTCGTAGAACCGGCCCAGCAGGGTCACGTCCACCGCCGCGGCCACCCCGTGCGACCACTCGGAGCTCATCATCACGGTGAACAGGTGGCGGTGGAGGTCGTCCACGGCGTCGTCGGCGGCCTCCAGGTCGCGGGCGGCGTCGATGTCGCGGGAGCGGATCACCGCGGCGGCGCGGGCGCACAGGTCCACCGCGACCCGGCCCATCTCGGCGAAGTACTCCTGCACCGGCTCCGGCAGCACCGGCTGCGGGTGCCTGCGGCGGGCCGCCTTCGCGACGTGCAGCGCCAGGTCGCCCATCCGCTCCAGGTCCTCGGCGGCGTGGATCGTGGAGATGACGGTGCGCAGGTCGCCCGCCACGGGCGCCTGCAGGGCGAGCAGGCCGAACGCCTGCTCCTCGGCGCGGGCGCGGGCCTCGTCGACGTGCACGTCCTCCTCGATGACCTGTTCGGCCAGAGTCAGATCGGCCTCCAGTAGCGCCTTCGTGGCGCGCTCCATCGCCGTTCCGACCATGGTCGACATCGAGGCGAGCTCCTCGGCGAGATCGCCGAGCTGTTCCTGGTAGACCTCACGCATGCCGGTCACCTTACTTCCGGGAAGAATCGGACAGGACGCACGCTGGTGAATCACCGGTGAACGGACCATGATGGCCCCGTTCGAGTGGAATCGCAGACATCACCATTCGATCAGAGCGCGTTCCACCGCAACAAGCGGGAAACGGAGCAAAACGGACAAGTCGGTGCGTGGTGTCAGCCGCACACGTCCGAGCCGGCGTTCACCGTGCTCAGGTCCGACGGCATCTCGGCCTGCTGCCCGCCCGGCGCCCGCACCGGACCGGCGTACGAGGTGCCCAGCTCCAGCCGCAGCTCAGCACCGGCCGCGTCGTCCTGCACGGTGGTCGCCCCCGGCACCGAGGACGCCAGCAGCCGGGCCGCGGCCGCGTTCGCCGCGCCGTGGCGGACCACGGTCCGCTCGCTCGTCGCGGACAGCGTCTCCGAACCGGCCACCGGGTAACCCGCCGCACCCAGCTCGTCGGCGGTGCGCCCCGCCAGCCCGTCCCGGCCGGAGGCGTTGACCACCCGCACCGGCACGTCGGACGGCTTGGCCGTGGCGGCGCGGCCGAACGATGCCGAGCCCATCGAAGCGGGGCCCGTCGAAGCGGGGCCGGAGCCGCCCGCGGCCCCCGGCACGCCCGCCTGCCGCGGCGACACCGGAGCGTCCTCGATGATCGCCCGGAACAGCGCGGCGGCCTCGGAGTCGTCCAGTTCCTCCCTGCCCTCGTCGTTCGCGTAACCGGTGGTCGGCACGGTGATGAAGGTGATCTTGCCCGCGTCCATGCCCTGCATCGAGCGACCCAGTTCGAGCAGCTGGTCGGTGCCGACGTTCTCCCCGAAGGTGTTCGCCGCGACCGCGTCCACGAAACCGCCGAGCTTCTGCGGGTCCATCAGCACCTGCCCGGACATCGCCTTGCGCAGCAGCGAGGACAGGAACAGCTGCTGGCGCTGCATCCGGCCGTAGTCCGAGGTCGGGTCGCCCTCCACGTAGCGGGCGCGCACGTAGTTCAGCGCCTGCGTGCCGCTCAGCGTCTGCGGGCCCGCCTCCGGCAGCACCACGCCGAGCTTGCGGTCCACGATCGGGATGGACGAGCAGATGTCCACGCCGTGCATCGCGTCCACCATCGACTTGAAGCCCTGGAAGTCGATGCCCAGGAAGTTCGTGATCGACAGGCCGGACAGCTGCTGCACGACCTTGGTGGTGCACTTCGGCCCGCCGACCGCGTACGCCTCGTTCAGCTTGGTCGCCGGGCGCGGCGCGACCTCCTCGCCGGTGTACTGGCCGGTGTCCGGGTTCCAGCGCTCGCATGACGGGATGTCCACCTGCAGGTCGCGCGGGAAGGACACGACGAGCACGCGGCTCCGGTCCGCCGGGATGTGCGCGATCATCGTCGTGTCGGCGCGGGCGCCGGGCTCGTCGGTGGTGTCGCCGACCCCGTCCGCCTCGGTCGCCCCGGCACGGGTGTCCGAACCGAGCAGCAGGAAGTTCCGGTCCCCGGACTGCTTCGAGATGTCCTTGATCGACGAGGAGTTCGGGTCGAGCGCGGCGATGTCCTTGAACTTCGCGTCCACCCACGCCTTCGCGCTCCAGCCGATGCCGGTCGCGACGAAGATCGTCAGCGCGGCGGCGACCGCGAGGGCCTTGAGGATCCGGATGGTGCGGCGCTTGCGCTGCTCCTTCTTCCAGTCCATCCGGGACGATCCGGCGTCCCGGCCCTCGACGAAGTCGAACGGCATGTCGCGGCCCAGCTCGGGCTCCTTGCGCATGCCGAACAGCCACGAGTACTTCTTGCGCCGCGCGTCCTCCTCGATCGCGATCTCGTCGTGGACCGCGGAGAACCTGGCCAGCGTCGCGTCGATCTGGCGGATCTCGTCGCTGTCGTTCTCGGCGGAGTCCGCGTCGTCCTCGTCCGCTTCCTCGGCGTCGTCGGCGGTGACGGGCGCGACGATCGCGGTCTCGTCCGCGGCCTCGCGCGTCGGGCCGGTCTCCGGGACGCGGGTGACCTTGGTGGCTTCGGCCGGCGGCTTCTCCGGCTCGGCGGGCACCGCGGGGACCACGGCGGTCGCCTCGGGGTCCTCGGCGGCGGGCGACGGTGCGGGGCGGCCGGGCCGTCCCGGGCGGCCGGGGCGCGCGGGTGGCTGCGCGTCGGCGGGCGGGACCTCCCGGCGCCTGCGCGGAGCCTCGGGCTCGGCGGTGGGTTCGCCGGAGAGCGCCTTGGCGATGTGGGTGGCCGCGGCGTCCGACGCGGCGCCCAGCGAGCCCGCAGCGGCTTGCTGCGGGTCGGGGCGGCGCCGCGGCGCGGGCGGGGGGCGCGGCCGCCGGGCCGGGG
>NZ_JAIUJZ010000071.1:0-14277 GCF_020176775.1 Saccharopolyspora sp. 6M | reverse complement strand
ACGACCGGGCGGGTGCGGGACCCTCCGCCGCGGAACCGCGTGGCCCGCCGGTATCGGTCAGGACTTCGCGCAGCAGGGGTATTCGGTGCCGCATCTCGATTCGCCGAGCCTCCTTCGTCCCGCACCGGCCGGGCTCGGGGACATGGCCGGGCCTGGGGTCGCACGGTCCTTGCGATTGCACTCGTACTCCTCACCGAACGTGTTCGGGGGATTCGGGGCGTGACTTCACCTGAAAGAGAAGTGGGGGCCGTGACGGGCGATCTCCAACAGCGCAGTCGATCACGGTGAGTAGCGCTCGTCGATCACCAGGCCACGTCGTCGGCGTACACCCGCGGATCCGAGCCGGAAGTGAAGCGCAACCGCCGCTGCTGCTCCGCCACCGACCCGTCGGTGCGGGTGATCCGCAAGGTGGTGACGGTGCTCGACGACGTGGCCGACACCGACAGCACCTCCACCGCGGCGGCGTCCCGGTAGCGCTCGGCGAACGCGGCGAAGCCCGCCGCCCGCAGCCGCCCGGTCGTCCCCGCGTACGCCCCGGCGAGGTCGTGCGCGCGGACCGCGTCGAAGTAGTGCTCCGAACGCGCCGCCACCAGCCGCGGATCGGTGAAGGTCAGCAGTTCGTCGCGGTAGGTGACCGGGGCGGACTGCCGCGGCGGTGCCGGTGGGGCGGCCGCCGGCTCGGTGCTCACCTCCCCGCCCGGCTCGCTCGCGCCCGGAGCGCTGTCGGGAGGTCCGTCCGCCGGTGCCCGGCCGGGCGGGTGGTCGACCGCCCCGGGTGCCTGCTGCCGCGGCGGACCGGGCGGCGGCGGGACGAGCCCGGAGGTCGGTGCGCGGTCGGCGAGCAAGTCCGGCCCGTCCGCGTGCGGTTCCGGGGCGGGCGACGGGAAGTGCGTGGCCCGCGGCATGTTCGGCGGCCGCAGGCCCTCGATGGAGGTGGTCGGGGTGACGAGCGCGGTCGCGACCAGCAGCAGTCCGCCGAACGCCGCCCCGGCGGAGGCCACCGCGAACCAGGCCGCGCGGCGCGAGGACCGCGGCGGGGTGACGGAGGCGGGCACCATGCCGAGGTCGAACTTGTGCAGGCCGCCGACCGGGACGGTGTCGCTCAGCGGGTCGGTGCCCGGTTCGGCCGGCGCGGCACCGATCGCCGCCCCGGTGGTGGGGGCGACGGCGGGCAGCGGACCGGTGTCCGCGAACGGGTCGTGCGCGCCGGCGTCGGCGGCGCACGCGCTGATCGCGCGGATCCGGTGCGGCCCGGCGCCCGGTGCGGGCTGCTCGATGAGGCCGCCCCAGCTCACCCCGGTTCCGGTGGGGTGGCCGAGCCGGTCGGGACGCGCGTCCGTGCCGCCGGGAGGCGTGCTGACGGGATCGCCGCCGGGCCAGCGCGGTGCGAGGAGGTCGTCGTCCCGCGGTTCGGTCGTCGCGAGCGCCGAGCGGGACACCGCCGAAGGGGTCATGGTCGGGGAGGCTAGGCAGCGCCGAGCGCCCCCCGCGTCACACGAGTCGGTGGTAACCCTGACTATCGCTCGAAAGAGGGACGCTTCCCGGCGGTTTTCACCTTGCGATCACAGCCCGGAGTACTTCCCGCTCACGCGCCCCGCCCGGCGCCGCGGCGATCAGTAGTCGTTGTTGCGGAACTTGGTCTGGGTGGTCTGGAGGGCCTTGAGCGCCCCCGCGCCGCCGCCCGCGCCGAGCAGCATCGCGAACACGTCCGCGCCCGCGCCCCCGCCGAGCGCGATCAGCAGCGCCACCACCGTGACGGCCAGCGTCACCCCCGTCACGGGCAGGCGCTTGCGCGCGAACTCGACCACCGGCTGACCGCCCGGCCGCTTCTTCGCCGCCGAGGTCAGCATCCCCAGGTAGGCCCCGTGCCCGGCGGCGGCCACGACCGCCACGAGGGTCACGAGCAATGCGACGATCCCGATGAGTGCACCCATGCCTCCAGTCTGCCCTGTCCCGCACCGGTCCGGTATGGGTGGTTTCCCGGAGGCCCGCCCGGGCAAGTTGGCGGCTGAGCTGGGGTTGCGCCGCCGTCCGCGGAAGTGGTTGTGGCGATCCCCTGGATCGAGATCAGCATCACGCATAGGTTCTCAGGCTATGAACGATCGTCCCGCCGAACTCCCGGACCAGCACTCCCTAGCCGGAAAGCGGGCGGTCGTCACCGGCGCGGCCAGCGGCATCGGCTCCGCCACCGCCCGCAGGTTGGCCGCCGCCGGCGCCACCGTGATCGTGGTGGACCGCGAGGCGGAGGCGGTGGAGCGGATCGCGGCCGACCTCGACGCCGAGGCGCGCGTCGTCGACCTGGAGGACCCGGACGCGGCGGCGCCGCTCGGCGAGCACGCCGACATCGTGGTCAACAACGCCGGCCTGCAGCACGTGGCGCCGGTGCACCAGTTCCCGCCGGAGATGTTCGCGAAGCTGGTGAAGGTGATGCTGGAATCGCCGTTCCGGCTGATCCGCGCCGCGCTGCCCGGCATGTACGAGCGGGGCTGGGGGCGGATCGTGAACATCTCCTCGGTGCACGGCCTGCGCGCCTCGCCGTTCAAGAGCGCCTACGTGTCGGCCAAGCACGGCCTGGAGGGGTTGTCGAAGACGGTCGCGGTGGAGGCCGCCGGCTACGGCGTCACCTCGAACTGCGTCTGCCCGGGCTTCGTGCGGACACCGCTGGTGGAGCGCCAGGTCGCCGAGCAGGCGGAGCTGCACCGGGTGCCGGAGGAGCAGGTCGTGGAGGACGTGCTGCTGGCGCGCACCCCGGTGAAGCGGCTGGTGGAACCGGACGAGGTGGCCGACCTGGTGCACTGGCTCTGCGGCCCGAGCACGGCGTCGATCACCGGCGCCTCGTTCCCGATGGACGGCGGCTGGACGGCGCACTGAGCGGGCGCCGGGTGCACGGCCCGCCGCCGGGCCGTGCACCGCGCGCTGATCAGCGCCCGAGGCGGCCGCGGCCGAGGCGCAGCAGGATCATCGCCAGCTCGCGGCCTTCCGGCCCCAGCTCCCGGTAGCGCGCCAGGACGTCCATCTCGCGGTTGTAGACGATGCGCGGCCCGCCGTCGGCCATCCGGGCTTCGCCGACCTGCCGGGAGACCTCGGCACGGCGCTTGATCAGCCGCAGGATCTCGGCGTCCAGGTGGTCGATCTCCTCGCGGAAGCCGGCGATGGCCTCGGTGGCGGGACGCGCGGGGGCGTCCGGTGCGTCGTTCGGTTCGGGCTGGTGCTGCTCACCGTCCACAGCGGCGTTCATGACTCGTCCTCCGAATCGGCCCCACCCCGGACCGGACATGTGAAACGCCCCGAGTCCGAGGACTCCGGGGCGTCGTAGTGGTGTGCGCGCTCACACGGCTACGGGCGTCGGAATCCCGGTCCGCCCGTAGTAAAAGTTCGCGCAAGCGAGGCGCGTCCGCGTCAGCACGCCGCCAGTCTGCCACAGCCCGAGTGCCGGTGGCCATCCACCGGGACGTCGTTCCCGACCGCTGGGACCGCCGTCGGCGGCCGGGCTGTCGGGGGCGGCCGGTAACGTGGAACGACGATGAGCACCCTCTTCGATCTCCCGCACGACGGTTCCTCCGATCCCGGTTCCGGCCCGGCGGGGCACGAGCCGGACGCCCTGCTCGCGGGCCTGAACTCGCAGCAGCGCGACGCCGTGGTGCACACCGGTTCCCCGCTGCTGATCGTCGCGGGCGCCGGGTCCGGCAAGACCCGGGTGCTCACCAGCCGCATCGCGCACCTGCTGGCGCAGGGCGTGCACCCCGGCCAGATCATGGCGATCACGTTCACCAACAAGGCCGCCGCCGAGATGAAGGAACGCGTCGCCGACCTGGTGGGCCGCCGGTCGAACGCGATGTGGGTGTCCACGTTCCACTCGATGTGCGTGCGGGTGCTGCGCCGCGAGGCGAAGACGCTGGGCTTGTCGTCGAACTTCTCCATCTACGACTCCGACGACTCCAAGCGGCTCATCACGATGATCGGCCGCGAGCTGGAGCTGGACTCGAAGCGGTACCCGGCGAAGACGTTGTCGATCCACGTGTCCAACCTGAAGAACGAGCTGGTCACGCCGGAGGAGGCCGCCGAGCGCGCCGGCAACGACCTGGAGCGCAAGGTCGCCCAGGTCTACGCCGCCTATCAGCGCAGGCTGGCCGACTCGCAGGCCGTGGACTTCGACGACCTGATCATGCGCACGGTGGATCTGCTGCGCGGCCACCCGGACATCGCCGAGCACTACCGGCGCCGCTTCCGGCACGTGATGGTCGACGAGTACCAGGACACCAACCACGCCCAGTACGCCCTGGTGCGCGAGTTGGTGGGCACCGAGGACACCGAGCTGGGCACTCCGCCCGCCGAGCTGTGCGTGGTCGGTGACGCCGACCAGTCGATCTACGCGTTCCGCGGCGCGACGATCCGCAACATCGAGGAGTTCGAGCGGGACTACCCGCAGGCGCGCTCCATCCTGCTGGAGCAGAACTACCGCTCGACGCAGACGATCCTCACCGCCGCGAACTCGGTGATCCGCCGCAACCCCAACCGCCGGGACAAGCGCCTGTGGAGCGACGCGGGGGACGGCGCCCCGATCGTCGGCTACGTCGGCGACAACGAGCACGACGAGGCCGCGTTCGTCGCGGGCGAGATCGACCGGCTCGTCGACGACGGCGAGGCCACGTTCAACGACATCGCCGTGTTCTACCGGACCAACAACCAGTCCCGGGTGTTCGAAGAGGTCTTCATCCGCCTCGGGCTGCCCTACCGCGTGGTCGGCGGCGTGCGGTTCTACGAGCGCCGCGAGGTCCGCGACGCGCTCGCCTACCTGCGGGTGCTGGACAACCCGGACGACACCGTGAGCCTGCGCCGCATCCTCAACGTGCCCAAGCGGGGCATCGGCGACCGGGCGGAGGCCGTCGTCGCCGCGCACGCCGACCAGGAGCGCACCTCCTTCGCCGCGGCGCTGCGGGCGGCCGCGCAGGGCCGCGTCCCGGCGCTGGCGACCCGCGCGCAGAAGCAGATCGCCGGGTTCGTGGCGCTGCTCGACGAGCTGGGCGAGGTCGCCGCCGAGGCCGACGTGGCCGAGGTGCTCGACGCCGTGCTGGAACGCACCGGCTACCGCGGCGAGCTGGAGGCCAGCGACGACCCGCAGGACGCGACCCGGGTGGAGAACCTCACCGAGCTCGTCACCGTCGCCCGCGAGTTCATCGAAGCCCGCGCGCCGCAGGCGGGCGAGGTCGCCGCCGAGGGCACCGACCCGTCCGCGGAGGCCGTCGTCGCGCCCGCCGAACCGGCCGCGGAGGACGCCGAGGAGCAGGACCTCGGACTGCCCGCCGACGACTCGCTCGCCGCGTTCCTGGAACGGGTGTCGCTGGTCGCCGACGCCGACTCGCTGCCCGAGTCCGGCGACGGCGTGGTCACCCTGATGACGCTGCACACCGCGAAGGGCCTGGAGTTCCCGGTGGTGTTCTCCACCGGCTGGGAGGACGGGATCTTCCCGCACATGCGGGCGCTGAGCGATCCGGCGGAGCTCGCCGAGGAGCGCAGGCTCGCCTACGTGGGCATCACCCGCGCCCGGCAGCGGCTGTACCTGTCGCGGGCGCTGATGCGCTCCGCGTGGGGGCAGCCGATGGCGAACCCCGCGTCCCGGTTCCTCACCGAGATCCCGGACGAGCTGATGCAGTGGCGGCGGATCGAGCCGGAGCGGGCCGCACCGCAGGTGCGCAGCACCTGGGGCGGTCGCGGCGGGTTCGACCGGGGCGGTTCGGACTCGGCGCAGGCCTCGGTGGCCTCGCGCGGCCTGCGCAGCACCGGGGCGCCCGGCTGGAAGGACACCGTCGCCATCAAGCTGGACGCCGGGGACCGGGTCACGCACGACAAGTACGGCCTCGGCACGGTGCTGGCGACCGAGGGGGAGGGGCCGCGGGCCACCGCGACCATCGACTTCGGCAGCGCGGGCACGGTCCGGCTCATGCTCATCGGCAGCGTGCCGATCACCAAGCTCTGACCCGGCCCGCGGGTCCTCAGCCGAAGTGCATGCTGAGGACGAGGGCCATCCTGCGGAACGCGGGGACCTTGCCCATGCCGCGGACCAGGGCCCGGTACGCCGGGCCGAGGCGTTCCAGGCCGGGGATGTCGAAGAAGGTGCGCTCCTCGTCGAGGACCAGTCCGGGCACGGCCCGCTCCAGCTCGGCGCCGCCGCGCACGCCCCAGGTGAGCCGGGCTCCCGCCGCGCGCACCGCGCCGTTGAGCCGGTGCGCCCACCGCGTCGCCAGCGGGCTCTGCACGTCGCAGATCAGGTGCCCGCTGGGGAAGTGCTCGGTGATGCGGCGCAGCAGCGCGGTCCCGTCCGCCTCGGTGAGGTACATCAGCAACCCTTCGGCGACGACCAGCGCCGGCCGGTCGCCCGGGACGTCGCGCAGCAGGTCGGGCGCGGTGACCGAGGTGCCGAGGACGTGGTGGTGCGCCCGCGCTGGGTAGATCCGCTCCCGCAGGTCGATGACCTCGGGGAAGTCGACGTCGTACCACTCGGTGCTCGGCGGCGGGTCGAGCCGCTGCCCGCGGCTGTCCAACCCGCAACCGAGGTGCAGCACGGTCACGTCCGGGTTCGCGGCGAGCCGCACCGCGGTGAGGTCGTCGAACAGCCGCCCGCGCAGCGCCACCGACAGCGCGTCGTTCCCGCGCAGCCCGGTGGCGTCGAAGTCGTGGTCGATGCGGCGCACGGCCTCCTCGGCGTAGGGGTCGTGCAGCACCGGGTTCGCGGTGCGGCTGTGCAGCGCGCGTCCGTAGAGGGTGGCGAGCATGGTGGCACGCGCACCGGTGAAGTCGGCCTTCTCGCGGTTCATCGCCGTTCTCCCAGGTGAGAGGTACCTGCGGAGCTCAAGCTACGCGCGTTTCACAACATCGTGAATAAAGGAAGCGTATGAATCGGGGACGTGGACGAGGGCGACCGGACCCGGCGGACAGGTTCGTGGAGCGCTTCGCGCTGGACCCCGCCGGGACGCCGCGGATGGCGGCCAGGGGTTCGCCGAGCTGCCGATCGCGCACGCTCGCCGCCGGTGTCGACGCGGTCGGCGCGGACACCGAGGCCGGTCGGCGCCTGGACGAGACGTGCCGCTTCTTCGCCTTCCTCCGCGCGGAGCTGCCCGCGCTGGTGCGGCGGTGGCGCGCGCAGCGGTGACCGGGCGCCGAACGGCCGGAGCGGACGGCGCGCCGGACCGTCACCGGCCTGGCGGGTCGTCCGCTCGCGGAACCGGGTGGATCAGGTGACGTCCACGCCGCGGGCGCTCAGCCACGGCAGCGGGTTGATCTTCTTGCCGCTGGCGTTCCACACCTCGAAGTGCAGGTGGGTGCCGGTGGAGAAGCCGCGGTTGCCCATGGTGGCGATCTGGTCGCCCGCCTTCACCTTCTCGCCCTCGCTGGCGGTGATGGTGTTGACGTGGCCGTAGACGGTGATCGTGCCGTCCTCGTGCTGCACGCGCACCCACAGGCCGAAACCGCTCGCCGGGCCCGCGTCGATGACCACGCCGTCGGCGGCGGAGACGATCGGGGTGCCCTTGCTGTTGGCGATGTCGATGCCGTAGTGCGTGGTGCCCCAGCGGCCGCCGAAGCCGGAGGTGAAGGTGCCCTCGGCCGGAGCGACGATCTTCGGTCGCTTGGCCTCCTCCTCGGCGGCGATGCGGGCGGCTTCCTCCTCCGCGCGCTGCTCGGAGATGCGCTCGCTCTTGGCCAGCTTCTCGACTTCGGAGTCGGCGCTGCTGACCTTGGCGACCGGCAGCATCTCCGGGGCCGGGGCGGAACCGCCCATGCCGCGGGAGGAGTCGTCGGTGGCGGAGCTGAAGGAAGCGGCCGCGTCCTGACCGGAGGCGAGGGGGGTGATGCCGTCCTGGTCGGGGGCCGGTTCGCCGCTGGCCATCGACTGACCTGCGGCGGCGAACGCGCCTGCGGCGACGGCTGCGACGACGAGTCGGCCGCGGATGACCGAAGGCGGGGTGGAGATCCGCCGCTGGCGCTGCTGCGGAAGATCGTGCGGGGACGACTCCTCGGCGATCGGGGCGCCGCCGGGGGAGCGGTGTCGAGACAAGGCCTGCCCTTCCGTCTCGGGGAGTCCGGTCACTGGCTCCCGGACGGGGTTCCGGGGCGCCGGTCGGGGTAACCGGCGGTCGTGATCGGACCGTGACAACGGACCGGGGGACAGTAACCAGGCTGATCCCCTAGGGGCAAATCCCGATCAGTGGTCGTTTGCTCACGGAGCGTGTTCACTGCTGGGCGGCCGGGAGTGGCCGCGCGCGGCGGGGCGGCGCGGCGTGCGGTGTTACCGAGTGGCACTGCCTGGCGGTTCGTGATCGAGGAAGTCGGTCCCGTTCGGGCTAGGGGAACGGGGTGGTTCCGCTTCGGGCGGTGATGCGACACGCCCAAGAGTGACGCAAGTCACAGAAAAACAGCGCAACGCTCTCAACCTCGATGACCCGTACGAGGCCTCAAGCCGGACAACCCGCCCAGTGATCCCACTATTCCCGGACCGCCGGAACCGGCCCCGGCGCGACCGCCGACCCGGCGCAACCGCTGCCCGGGCCCGAAACGCCGACACCGTGCGTAGCCGCCGCGGATCCCCGGCGGGACCCGGGGCGATCAGTTGCTAGCGTCGGCGCGGTGAGTGCCCGGCCCGATCTCCCGTTCGAATCCCCGGAGACGCAGATGAGCCGCCCGACGGCGCCCGACCCCGCCGGTCCGCCGACCGGCCTCACCGCGGCGATCGCGCTGTCCGCGCTCGGCGCGCTGCTCACCGCGTTCGCCCCGCTGCTCGGACTGGTCGCGCCGGACATGCCGGCCGCGTTCACCTCCTGGCCCTGGCTGCTGGTCCCCGCGCTGGTCCCGGCGGTGCTCGCCGCGGTGTTCCGCGGCAGCCGGCCCGCGCTGGCCGCCGCCGTGCTGCTCGGGCCCGCGGTGCTCGCGCCCGGACGCCTGGTGCAGGACGCGCAGCTCCTCGTCGACGCGGGCCTCGCCGCGCGCCCCGAACTGCTGCTGCCCGACACCCTCGACCCGCTCGGCGCCGCGCCCGGCACCTGGGTGCTGCTGGCCGGACACCTGCTGGCCCTCGCCGCCGGCGTGCTCGCACTGATCGCCGGACGCGGGCTGTTCGACCACGCCGACGGGGCCTCCGACGCCTTCGGCTCCTTCGGGGAGGACGCCTTCGCGGGCAGCTCCGTCGCCGAGGCCGCCGCCGACGGCGGCTCCGGGCGCGGTCGCGCGGGCGCGCGCAGGCAGGGACTGCTCGCGCTGGTGCTGTGCGCGACCGCGATCGCCGCGGTCGGGCTGCTGATGGGGCCGTTCACCTCCGACGACCCGTACCTGCTGGCCAAGCCCGCCGTGGAGGCGCCGGTCGCGGTCGCGATCGGCAGCCTGCTGCTGGCGATCGCCGTGCCCGCGGCCGCCGGGTTCATGGCCGGGTCCGCCGACCGCGACCTGGTGCGCGGCGGGCTGCTCGGCCTCGCCGCCGGGCTCGCCGCCGTCGCGGTGCCGCCGCTGGTCGCGGTGGCGCTGCTGCCCCGGCTGCACTTCGGCTGGGGACCGGCGCTCGTGCTGGCCGCCGCGCTCGTGCTGGTCGGCCTCGCCGTCGAAGGCGGGCGCGACCCCGCCCGGAACTCCGGGGAGGTGCGGCTGCCCGCGCTGACCAGGTTGCTGCGCGCCGCCGGTGCGCTCGCGCTGCTCGCCGGTGCGCTGGCCGTCGTCGGCGCGCTCACCCCGCACCTGCGGATGCCCAGCTGGATCGACGACCCCTCGGTGTACCCGGCGCGGCTGCTGTGGCCCGGCGGCGTGCTGCTGGTGCTGCTCGGCGCGGCCCTGCTGGTGCCGTCGATCGCCGCCGCGGTGCGCCCCGCGCTGACCGCGGCCTGGGCGGCGCTGCCGCTGGCCGGGGCCGCCGCGCTGGACAGCGTGCTCACCTCCACCCAGGTCGCGGGCGCCGACGCGGCGCCGGGCGCGTGGGCGTCCGGCGCGGCCATGGTGTTCGCGCTGCTCGCCGCGATCACCGCGGCGCTGGCCGGCGGGGTGGAACGCGAAGAGGTGGACCTGGCCGAACCGGACTGGCAGCCGGAGCGCGGCGCGGACGTGGACCTCGCCGAGCGGAGCTGGCGGCCGGTGGTCGCGGTGCCCGCGGCGCTCGCCGCGCTGCTGGGGCTGGCCGCGGTGCTGCTGCCGGTGCTGTCCGCTCCCGACTACACCGCGCCGGGCGTGTTCACCCGGTTCGGGACCGCTTCCTGGGGGCTGATCGGCGCCGGAGTCGCGGTGCTGGTCGCGACGGTGCTCGCCGTCCGCAGCAGGCCCGCGCGGGCGGCGGCGCTGCTCGTCGGCGCGGCGCTGGTGATGGTGGTGCGGGCGCTGGAGTTCCCGCTCACCGCGGGGCGCGCCGCGGACGCCACGCCGGGGCCGGGGCTCTGGTGCGCGGTGGCCGCGGCGGTCGTGCTGCTGATCACCGCGCTGCTCGCGGGCCGCTCCGCCGAACGCTGAGGATCCGCCCGAGTGGTGCCCGCCGCCGAGTGCCGAACCCGGCTGGGCGGCACCTGCGCCGAGTGCCGAACTCCCGCCGGGGCGGCGCCTGCCGCCGCGCGCTGAACCCGCCAGGGCCGTGCCTGCCACCGGGCGGTCGTGCCGCTGTGCGCTGGACCCGCCGGGCGGCGCTGCCGCCCGCCGCGAGCGCGGTGCGCCGCGGAGCCGCGAAATCCGGCGGAGCGCAAAAAGGGGCGAAATTCCGCGCCGGAGCCCCTTGACGGTCGCCGAGGCGGTGTTCCGTTCGTCACTCCGCGGCGCCGTCCAGCGGTTTTCCCACTGCGAAATCCCCGGTCCGGATGCATCCACCTGCGGCGATCGGGCGAGCGGGGTGAGCCAGTTCACCGGGTGCGGCGCACCGGCCGTCCTCGCAGGTCGCTATGGTCGCCCAGTCCGACACCGACGTCGCAGGAGAGTCGAGTGGACCTGTACGAGTACCAGGCGAAGGAACTCTTCGCTTCCCACGGAGTGCCGACGCTGCCCGGTTCCGTGGCCACCAATCCCGAAGAGGCCAAGGCAGCCGCCGACGAACTCGGCGGGCCCGTGGTGGTCAAGGCCCAGGTGAAGACCGGGGGCCGCGGCAAGGCCGGCGGCGTCAAGCTGGCCGAGACGCCGGACGAGGCCCAGACCAAGGCCGAGGCGATCCTCGGCTTGGACATCAAGGGCCACGTGACGCGTCGTGTGCTGATCACGACCGCCTCCGACATCGCCGACGAGTACTACTTCTCCTTCCTGCTCGACCGCGCCAACCGGAACTTCCTGGCGATGGCCTCGGTCGAGGGTGGGATGGAGATCGAGGAAGTCGCCGCGACCAAGCCCGAGGCGCTGGCGCGCATCGCGATCGACCCGATCCAGGGCGTGGACGCCGCCAAGGCGCGCGAGATCGTCGAGGCCGCGAAGTTCCCGGCCGAGGTCGCCGACCAGGTCGTCGACGTGATCGTCAAGCTGTGGGAGACCTTCGTTTCGGAGGACGCCACGCTGGTCGAGATCAACCCGCTGGTCAAGGACCCGCAGGGCAAGATCATCGCGCTGGACGGCAAGGTCACGCTGGACGAGAACGCCGCGTTCCGGCAGCCGAAGCAGGCCGAGCTGGTCGACGCCGAGGCGGAGGATCCGCTGGAGGCGAAGGCCAAGGCCAAGGGCCTCAACTACGTCAAGCTCGACGGCGAGGTCGGCATCATCGGCAACGGCGCGGGCCTGGTCATGTCCACGCTGGACGTGGTGGCCTACGCGGGCGAGGCGCACTCGAACGTGAAGCCGGCCAACTTCCTGGACATCGGCGGCGGCGCGTCCGCGGAGGTCATGGCGGCCGGGCTGGACGTCATCCTCGGCGACAACGACGTGAAGTCGGTGTTCGTCAACGTCTTCGGCGGGATCACCGCCTGCGACGCCGTGGCCAACGGCATCGTGCAGGCGCTGAAGATCCTGGGTGACGACGCGACCAAGCCGCTGGTCGTCCGGCTCGACGGCAACAACGTCGAGGAAGGCCGGCGCATCCTGGCCGAGGCGAACCACCCGCTGGTCACCTTGGTCGACACGATGGACGGCGCGGCCGACAAGGCCGCCGAACTTGCTGCTGCGGGGGCGTGACCCATGGCCATCTTCCTCAACGAGAACAGCAAGGTCATCGTCCAGGGCATCACCGGCTCCGAGGGCACCAAGCACACCGCGCGGATGCTGAAGTCCGGCACCAACATCGTCGGTGGCGTGAACGCCCGCAAGGCCGGGCAGACCGTCGAGATCGAGGGCAAGGAGCTCACGGTCTACGGCTCGGTCGCCGAGGCGATCAAGGAGACCGGCGCCGACGTGTCGGTGCTGTTCGTGCCGCCGAAGTTCGCCAAGGACGCGGTCGTCGAGGCCATCGACGCCGAGATCCCGCTCGCCGTGGTGATCACCGAGGGCATCCCGGTGCACGACTCCGCCTACTTCTGGGCGCACGCGAACGCCACCGGGAACAAGACCCGCATCGTCGGGCCGAACTGCCCCGGCGTGATCTCGCCCGGCAAGTCCAACGCGGGCATCATCCCGGCGGACATCACCGGCCCCGGCAAGATCGGCCTGGTGTCGAAGTCGGGCACGCTGACGTACCAGATGATGTACGAGCTGCGCGACATCGGTTTCTCCACCGCGGTCGGCATCGGCGGTGACCCGATCATCGGCACCACGCACATCGACGCGCTCCAGGCGTTCCAGGACGACCCGGAGACCGAGGCGATCGTGATGATCGGCGAGATCGGTGGCGACGCCGAGGAGCGGGCCGCCGACTACATCAAGGCGAACATCACGAAGCCGGTGGTCGGCTACGTCGCGGGCTTCACCGCGCCGGAGGGCAAGACCATGGGCCACGCGGGCGCCATCGTGTCCGGTTCCTCGGGCACCGCGGCCGCGAAGAAGGAGGCCCTGGAGGCCGCCGGCGTCAAGGTCGGCAAGACCCCCAGCGAGACCGCGAACCTGATGCGCGAGATCGTCAAGGGCTGAGCTCCACCCCTTCCACGACCGGGGCGTACGGGATCGGGCGGGTCGGAAACGGATGATCCGTACCCGTTCGGTGGCCGAATCACAGTCCGATACCGTTTCGAGTGTCACTCTTCCGGGAGACACTGGTGTTCGCCCGGCCCTCGGCGAGGAGGAGTCCTCTCAACCATGTCCACGCCCTACGGTGCACCGCCGCCCCACCAGCAGGCACCTCCGCACGCAGGGCCTCCTCGTGCGGAGCCGCCGCAGCCCGGCAACGCGGGTGGCACCGACCTCAAGTCCATCCTGCCGCTCGTGGCCGCGGGCGCCGGGCTCATCGCCTTCGTGCTCGGGTTCTTCGACCAGGCCGCGGCCGGGCTGATGGCGGGCACGGCCGGGCTCGCCATCGTCGGGACCGCGGTGCTGATGGGGCTGCGGCTGCTGCCGAAGGCCCCCAACGTGCTGCCCGCCGCCGCCCCGCTCGCCGTCTACGGCGCGCTCGCGGTGCTGCTGGCCGTGATCGCCGGACTCGCCGGGGGCATCGCGATCGTCCAGCTCGTGCTGGCCCTCGTGCAGGCCGCCGTGGTCGTCGTGCTGCTGCTCGCCGAAGCGGAGGTCGTCGCGCTGCCCAGCGGTGGCGCCAGGACCCCCGACCCCCGCGGTCGTCAGCAGGGCCCCGGTACCGGCCCGTTCCCGCCGCTCGGCCAGCCGGGACCCGGCGGTCCCGGTGTCCAGGGGCCCGGTGCCCAGGGACCAGGTGTGCAGGGCGGCCCCGGGCCGCAGGGTCCCGGTGGCCAGCCGCAGCAGCCGTGGGGACCGCCGCCGGGTCAGCCCGGTTTCGGCGGGCCGCAGGGCGGGCCCGGTCAGCCGCAGCAGCCCCAACCCGGCCAACCCCAGCCCGGCCAGCCCCAGCCCGGCCAAGCCCAGCAAGGTCAGCCCGGGGGGTACCCCGGCCCCGGCCAGGGCCCGGGTGGGGCTCCCGGCCAGCCCGGCCCCGCTTACGGGCAGGGCGCGCCCGGTGGTTACGGGCAGGGACCCGGCGGCGGCTACGGCGGCCCCACCGGTTCCGGCGGCTACGCCCAGCAGGGCCCGGACAGCCCCGCGGGCGGCTCGCCCGCGGGTGACCCCGGCCCGGCCTCCGCGCCGCAGCCCCAGGTCACCGACGGCCCGGAAGGCACCCGGCAGATGCCGTACCCCGGCCAGAACTGACCCGACGCACCCTCGGAGGGGGGGGGCCCCCCCCCCCCCCCCCGGCCCCCCCCGCGGGGGGGGCCGCAGAACCCCGCCGGGGGCGGCGGGCCGGCG